>JAHFCD010000429.1 GCA_023249695.1 Elusimicrobiota bacterium | reverse complement strand
AAATAACCCGGCGAATGGCGACGAGGGAGACGAGAAACTGCGCGCCATACAGCAGGGCTTCCCGTTGCCGAGGGAAGCGCGCCGACAGCAGCCCGACGATCAGCGTCAGCCCGATGGTGACGATCGGGAACGCGAGGATGCGCTCCCGGTTCAGCATGGTTGCCTGTCCACGAGTCATTATACCTACTCGCGCGCTCCGGCATAGGCGGCGGAGGGGGCTTGACAAACGCCATATATGTGACTATAATGGTTACATTATGGCGGCCAACTCGAAATTCGCGGTCGCGGTCCACGCCCTGGCGGTGATCGCCCATCATGCCGATCAGCGGCACACCTCGCGCGCCATCGCGGGCTCGATCTCGACGAACCCGGTCGTGATCCGCCGCCTTCTGGCCCAGCTCGCCCGCGCCGGCATCGTCGAGTCGTCGCACGGCGCCAAGGGCGGCTTTCGCCTCGCCAAGCCGGCCTCCAAGGTCTCGCTGCACGACGTGTACAAGGCCGTCGAGGACTGCGGCGCCCTGTTCGCCCTGCACGACAAGAAGAACGAGAAGTGCCCCGTCGCCTGCCGCATGGCCTCCATCCTCGAAGGCGTGTTCGAGCGCGTCGAATCCAAGATCATGCCCGAGCTCAAGCGCACGTCCTTGGCCGACATCGTGGGGCAGATCGGTTGACGGCGCGATTTTTTTTGACGTAAAATGTAACAAGAGAGGATACATATGACGACCGAAGCCCCCGCCGCGAAGACCGTCCTGCCGGAAACCCTCGTGGCCGCCATGAACTGGCGCTACGCCGTGAAGAAGTTCGACGCCGCGGGCCGAATCCCGCTCGACCAGTGGGAAGCCCTCGAGGAATCCCTGCTCCTGTCCCCCTCCTCCTACGGCTTGCAGGCCTGGAAGTTCCTCGTCATCGAGGACAAGGCCCTGCGCGCCAAGCTCCGCCCGGCCTCCTACGACCAGAGCCCGATCACGGACGCCGACAAGCTCGTCGTCTTCCTCGTCAAGAAGGACGCGGGCCCCGCCGACGTCGAGCGCTTCGTGGACCGCATCTCCGAGGTGCGCCGCGTGCCCGCCGAGATGCTCGAGGGCTACAAGCAGACGATGCTCAGGTCGGTGTCCCTGCCGCCCGAGAAGGTCGAGGCCTGGCTGACCCGGCAGGTCTATATCGCGCTCGGAAACTTCCTGACCTCCGCGGCCCTGCTCGGCGTGGACGCCTGCCCGATGGAGGGGTTCGACAAGGACGAATACGACCGGATCCTGGGCCTGCACGAGCAGGGCTGGAAGTCCGTCGTCGTCGCGACGGCCGGCGTGCGCGCCCCGGACGACGCCTACGCGAAGAACAAGAAGGTCCGCTTCCCCAAGGCGGAAGTCGTCGGCCGCGTTTAAGGAGGCGCTCATGAAAGCCATCCAGGTCCGAGCGTACGGCGGTCCCGAGGTCCTCTCGTACACCGAGGTCTCCGCTCCGTCGCCCGGGCCCGGCCAGATCCTGGTCGCGCTCAAGGCGATCGGGGTCAATCCGGTGGACGTCTACCTCCACACCGGGACTTACACTCGAAAAATTCCGCTGCCCTACGTTCCGGGCTCCGACGCCGCGGGCGTCGTGGAAGCGGCGGGCGCGGGCGCCGCGTTCCAGCCCGGCGAGCGCGTCTACGTCAACGGCGCCGTCGGCGGCGTCTACGCCGAAAAAGCCGTCGTCGAGACGAGGCGGGCCTTCGCGCTCCCCGCCGCGCTCTCCTTCGAGCAGGGCGCCGCGATCGGCGTGCCCTTCGCGACCGCGCACCGCGCCCTATTCCACAGCGGCCGCGCCGTCCGCGGCGAAACCGTCCTCATCCACGGCGCGAGCGGCGGCGTCGGCGTCGCGGCGGTCCAGCTCGCGCGGGCGGCGGGGCTCGAGGTCGTCGGCACGGCGGGCGGCCCGGACGGGGTCGCGTTCCTGAAGACCCTCGGCGTGAGCCGCGCGCTGGATCACCGCGCGCCGGATTATTTGGACGGCCTTTCGCCGGACCTGATCATCGAGATGCTCGCCAACCAGAATCTGGCCGAAGACCTGCGCATCGCGGCCTTTCGCGGCCGCATCGTCATCGTCGGCAGCCGCGGGCCGCTCACGCTCGATCCGCGCGCGACCATGACGAAGGACCTCACCGTGCGCGGGATGAGCCTGTTCAACATGACCGACCCCGAGCGCGCGGCCCTGCACGCCGACCTCGCCCAGGGCTTCGCGTCCGGGGCCTTAAAGCCGGCGGTCGGCCAGAAGTTCCCGCTCGCCGACGCGGCCAAGGCCCACGCCGCGGTGATGGCCTCGGGCGCGCGCGGGAAGATCGTCCTGCTTCCTTGATCGCGCCGCGTCGAGGACCTCGCCCCAGCCGATCACGACGATCCAGATGACCGCGCCGAGCGCGGCCTTGCCCCAGGGCCCCAGAGGCGAGCCGTGGTCGATCACGAGCCACATCGCGCCGAACATGAACGGCAGCTGCAGCAGCAGGCGATTGCGGTCGGCCGCCGGTAGATCAGAGCGCAGCTTCTCGCGGCCGAACGGGGGCGTGACCGCGGCGCGCGCCGGGACGCCGGCCGGACGCCAGCCGTTGGGCATCACCCAAAGCTTGAGCTTGTCCGTCCAGCGCGGCGCGTCCACGGCGTCGCGCCACAGGAGCGCCCAATACTGGAGGTTGATCGCGATCGGCGACCACGTCCCGACCGGGCGCATGACGCCGTACACGACGGGCTCGGTCTCCTCGGCGTACGTTCCGAACAGCTTGTCCCAGAGGATGAAGGTCCCGCCGAAGTTCTTGTCGAGGTACTTGGGGTTGATGCCGTGATGGACCCGATGATGGGTCGGGGTATTGAGCCAGGACTCGATCCAACGAGGCACGCGCGTGATCACGCGCGTGTGCGGGATGAGCTGGAACAGCAGGTGAAGGCTCACGA
>JAHFCD010000428.1 GCA_023249695.1 Elusimicrobiota bacterium | reverse complement strand
GTGATCGCCGAGGGCCTCAAGTCGCTCGGCTTCCTCCATGGCGACACGGACGGCCTGCTCGAGAACGGCGCGGTGCGCCTGTTCTACCCTCACGGCCTGACCCACATGCTCGGACTCGACGTGCACGACGTCACCGGGGGAAAGAAGCGCATCCTGCCCAACCCGACCAAGGTCCCGGTGCGCTTCGTCGCGAAGCTCGAGCCCGGCTTCGTCATCACGATGGAGCCCGGCGTTTACTTCATCGAGGCCCTGCTCAAGGACCCGGTCCTGCGCGCCAAGCACAAGGGCTCGGTGAACTTCGCGAAGGCCGACTCTTTCCTCGATTTCGGCGGGATCCGCATCGAGGACGACATCGTGATCCGCGACGGCGCCGCCGAGAACCTCACCCGCGTTCCCAAGGAGATCGAAGCCGTCGAGGCCGCCTGTGCGGGCTGAGCTCGCGCTGGCGCTGCTGCTCGCGGCGCCGGCGGCTCGGGCCGGGGATCTCGGCTCCGAGGTGACGTTCGCGCGCCAGCACCGCGCGCAATTTTCGGTGTACGCCGGCTTCGGCCGGCGCGTCGTGTTCGACAGCGGCGCGAGCGACCTGCCCGGCGGCGATTGGGACACCCTGATCATCCAAGGCGAGCTGCCCGACCAGGCCGTTCATTTCATCGCCGCGCGCGACGGCGGGCCGCTGGCCTGGGTCGATCTGCAGGTCCGCCGCTTCCCCGACGGCCGTTTCTGGGCGCGGGGGCGCTTCCCGAAAGGCGCGGGCGGCGTGCGTCTGCGCGCGGTGGATGACGGAGCCGCGACGGACCACGAGGTGACGATCTACGGTGCCGAGGTCTTTTCGGACGGGCCCGATGCGTCCACGACGCCGCCCCCGTCGCGCGGCCCGATGGATCCCGGCGCGGCTCGGCCTTTCGTGCACGGCCGCGCCGAGTGGCGGGCCGCGGCCCCGACGAATCCGCTGTCGCCCGATCCGCTGCCGTGGCGCGTCACCTTGCATCACACCGACGGCCGCTACACCGCGAGCTTATCGGAGAGCCTCGAGGAGACTCGCTTCATCCAGGACTTCCATCAGAACGGACGGAAATGGAGCGACATCGCCTATCACTTCGTCGTGGACCCTCTGGGAAACATCATCGAGGGGCGGCCGCTGGAGACGCTCGGCGCGCATACCCTCAACAATAACGAGGGGAACGTCGGCATCGTCCTGCTCGGGACGTATCACGCGCCCAAGAACGACAAGACGACCGCGGCCCAACTGGCGGCCGTCGCCGCCATCGGCCGCTTTCTGGTGAAGCGCTTCGGCATCGAGCCCTCCTCCCTGAAGGGCCACCGCGACTACAAGCAGACCGACTGCCCCGGCGACCTGGCCTACCCGAAGCTCGCCGAATTGCGGACGGCTTTCGGGAGCGCTCCGGCGGTCGCCCGCAAGCCGAGGCGCGGCGCGACGCCGGCCTCTCTCCCGTCAACCGTGGATTGGGATCAGAGCGCGAAAAACAGCGCGGCCAACCCCAGCGCGACGCGGTAAGCAGCGTAGGGCTTCAGCCCGCCCTTAGGCAGGAAACGGATGAAGGCGCCGACGGCGGCGAAGCCCACGAGCCCGGACACCGCGAGGCCGAGCCAGAACGGCCCGGTCATATCCGCCGCCGCGAGATGGCGCAGCTTGAGCAAGGCCGCGCCCGCGACGATCGGCGTGGCCATCAAGAATGAAAGCTCCGCCGCCTCGGCCCGGCCGAGGCCGAGCAGGAGCGCCGCGCTCATCGTCGCCCCGGAGCGAGAGACGCCGGGCATCAGGGCGAGCGCCTGCGCGCAGCCCACGAGGATCACGGTGCGCGCGCCCGCGTCGCGCCAAGAGCCCGCCGCGTTCTCGCCGCGGCGGTCGGCCCAGACCATGACGCCGCTGAAGGCGATGAGGCACGCCGCGATGCGGCGCGGATCGCGGAAGGCGTCCTCGGCCGCGTGCTCGAGCAGGAGGCCCGCGGCGACGGCCGGGATGGTGGCGAGGACGAGAAGCCCCAAGGTGCGCGCCTGCGGCCCTCTCGGGTCGCGCAGCACGCCCCGGGCCAGGTCCAGCCAGGTCGCGCGGTAGAAGATCAGCACCGCGAGCAAGGTTCCCAGGTGCAGGGCCACGTCGAAGGTCAGCCCCGGATCGGGAAAGGCGAAAAAACGCGGGGCGAGCGCCAGGTGGGCCGAGCTCGAGACCGGCAGAAATTCCGTCAGGCCTTGGATCGCGCCGAGAAGAGCGGACTGCCCATAGGTCATCACAGGCTCACTCGTCGGAGATTTTCGGCACGAGCGCCATGTCGCGGCGCACCGGCTTGCCGACCGTGCCGATCCAAGGAAGGCTGCGAGCGCCCGCGTTCATCAGGAACTTGCGCTGCTCGAGGTCGGCCTTGCGCACCGAGCTCGTCGAGTCGAGCTCGTCGATGTGCTTGCCCGAGTAATCTTCGTGGATGATGCGCAGGAGGTAGCCTTCGGGAGGGCCGGCGTTCATGGACGCGTGGTAGCGGCCGCCCTCGGTCGTCTCGATGGCCGCGACCTCGTTGTCCTCGGCGTCGACGAAGACCAGCTTCACGCCGTACACCCCGCGCGTGGAGAGAAGATCGTAGATGACGCCTTCAAACACCCATTGCGGCCCCGACTTCTTATTGGGAGCGACGACCTCGGAGGAGCCCTTGGGGCTGGGCTTGGCGGCGGACGGCGGAGGGGCGATCTGCGGCCGCGGGGTCTGGGCGAAGGTCGCGGTCGCGCGCGGAGGCGCCGTCGGCGGAGCTTCGACGAGAGGCTCGATGGGCTTCGGCGGCTCGACGGGCTTGCTCGCGACCGGAGCCGGGGCCTTGACGGGCTCGGGCGGCGGCGGGACCGGCGCCGGCTTGGGCATCTCGACCGGAGGCGGCGCCGGCGCTTCAAGCACCGGCGTCATCGTGGCGTCGCCGGAGGAGC
>JAHFCD010000427.1:652-2933 GCA_023249695.1 Elusimicrobiota bacterium | reverse complement strand
CCACCGTCCCCAGCGCGACGAACGACAGCCAGGACGTGAACCGGTCGGCCTCGAGAAGCCAGTTCGTCATCAGGGCCAAGGTCGCCGCGATCGTGAGGATCGGGACCGCGGAGAACGCGAGCTTCTGGCGCATGACCATGCCGATGTCGAGCGGCGCGCTGCGCAGCACCCACCACGAGCGGCCTTCGAGGCTGATCGCGGGGAAGGTGAAGCGAAGGCCCAGCGCCGCGAGGACGAAGCCCGCGGTGCCGACGTTCAGGAAGGACACGAGGCTTTTCAGCTCGGCCGTGTCGAGCGGAAGGCGACGGATGCTGAACAGGTACACGAACACCAGCCCGATGATCAGCAGGATCTGGGACCAATGCTTGACGTCGCGGAAGAACGTCGTTCGTTCCTTCCAGAGGAGGACCGCCGAGGCGCGAACGCCGAGGAGGCGCTGCTCGGGAAGCATATGGAAGACGTGGACGCGGCGGCGCAAGGCCCCCTCTTGAGCGCCGCTATAGCCGATGAAATAGATCTTCCCCGCCAGCGCGACCAAAAACGAGTAGACCAGGCTCGCGGCCGCCCACAAGCCCATCGTCCGCAGCGCCCAGCCCCGCCAATTGCCTTCGGCCGCCATCCGCAGGGCCTCCGCGAGCCACCACGAGGGAAGGTAAGGCGCGGTCGGGGCCTGCAGGAAGTTCAGGTATTCGGCGACGACCTTCAGCGCGTCGGGCCGGATCAGCCGCTCCGGCTGGGCGAAGCGCACCAGGCCGTAGGTCACGGTGAGCGACAGGCTCGAGAAGACCCAGACCACGTCGCGCGTGCGCGAGGACGGAAACAGGTACAGGAGCAGCAAGGTGAATCCGATGCCGAACGACGCCGCGAGCAGCAGGAACGGGGGCAAGGCGAGGAGGAAGGCCGCGAAATAGCCGGGGCCCAGATGCTGCACGCGCATGATGGCGGCGATATAGGGCACCAGTATGAGCCCGATCATCCAGGACGCGAAGAACGCGCTCTCCAGGGACTTGTCGAGGAACACCGCTCTGAGGCTGACGGGGGCCTTCATCAGGAACTTGAGGTCGTAGGAGTAGAACAAGGTCGTGAGCGCGGTGAGCAGGCTCGAGACGACAACCATCGAGAGGGTCATCAACAGGAGCATCGCGGTGAGCTTCCAGGTCAACAGCAGGCCGATGAGCTCGACGGAGGCGAGGTAGGTGAGCATTCGATAGAAGCCGTAGTGCAGGCCGAACAGCAGCCCGAGCCCCGCCGAGCCGAACGCCGAATTGCGGACCCATTCGTAGCCGGTCCAGTGGCCGATCGTGTTGGTGAAGGTCCGCGCGCGGCGGCGGAGGAGCGTGACGAGCATCTACAGGTATTTGAGGAGCGTCGAGTACTCGGCGCCGCCGGTCAGGCTCAGGAAGATGCTCTCGAGATCCTGGCCGTCGCGGGCCGAGGACGAGGCCCGCAGCTCCTCCAAAGATCCGCAGGCGATCATCTTCCCGCCGATCATGATGCCGATCCGGTCGCACAGCTTCTCGGCGATCTCGAGCACGTGGGTGCACATGAAGATGGCGGTGCCGCGCTCGGCCAGCCGGATGAAGATATCCTTGACGAGGCGTCCGCTCTTCGGGTCGAGCCCGACCATCGGCTCGTCGAGCACGAGGATTTTGGGTTCATGAAGCAGGATGCCGGCGATCACCAGCTTCTGGCGCATGCCGTGGGAGTAGCTCTCGAGCAGCTCCCCCGCCCAGGGCGTCAGCTCGAACATCTCGAGCAGATCGGGGACGCGCTTTCGCATGTCGTCGAGCGGCACGCCGTAGAGCTCGCCCACGAAGCGCAGATACTCGGCGCCGGTGAGCTTCGGGTACACGAAGGGCTCGTCGGGGACGAGGCCCATCGCGCGCTTGGCCGCGATCGGGTCGAGCGCCATGTCGCGCCCGCCGACGAGGACACGGCCGGCCGTGGGGCGCAGCAAGCCCGTCATCATCTTGACCGTGGTCGTCTTGCCGGCGCCGTTGGGGCCGAGAAAGCCGAAGATCTCGCCCGGCTTCACCTCGAGATTGAGGTCCGAGACGGCCGCGTAGGCCCCGAACGTCTTGCCGAGGCCCTCGAGCCGGATCACGCCGGGACGGCGCGCCGGCCCTTGAGAAGCTCGTCGGCGCGCGGCACCGTCATGCGCTCCGCGAAGTCGTGGAAGCGCTCGTCGATGACCTCGCGCTCCAACGCCTCGATGTTCTTCGTCGAGAAATCCTGCACGTTGAAGGAGGCCATCGTCGTGCCGTAGGCCATCGAGCGCTTG
>JAHFCD010000427.1:0-642 GCA_023249695.1 Elusimicrobiota bacterium | reverse complement strand
GTCGCCGTGCGCCTTGGTCGAGGCGAGATAGCCGAGGAAGCCGCCGGCGAACGTGTCGCCCGCGCCCGTCGGGTCCTTGATGCGCGAGAGCGGATACGCGGGAAAGACGAAGAATTTGGCGCCGACCTTCATCAGCGCGCCGTGCTCGCCCTTCTTGATCACGACGACCGAAGGACCCCAGTCCGCGAGGACCTCGGCGGCCTGCAGCGCGTTCGGCGCGCCCGTCAGCTTCATCGCTTCTTGATCGTTGGAGAAGAACACATCCACCTTCCCGAGGAGCTTCTTGATCGCCGCGGGCTTGGAGTCGATCCAGTAGTTCATCGTGTCGCAGGCGACGAGCGCCGGCGTCTTCATCTGCGCGAGGACCTCGGCTTGGAGCTCGGGGTCGATGTTCGCGAGGAAGACCACGGGAATCTTGCGCTGGGCCTCGGACAGGACCGGCTTGAATTCCTTGAAGACGTTGAGGTGGGTCGCCAAAGTCTTGGCGACGGCGGCGTCCTTGCCGTAGCTGCCCGCCCAGCGGAAGGTCTTGCCCTTCGCGGCCTTCAGGCCCGCGAGGTCGACGCCGCGGCGCTCGAGCGTGCCCCGGTGCTCGGCCGGGAAGTCCTCGCCGACGACGCCGACGAGGGCGACCTCGGCGAA
>JAHFCD010000426.1 GCA_023249695.1 Elusimicrobiota bacterium | reverse complement strand
GGAGCGACGCGACGAATCGAAGGGGACGACGCCGCCGGGGCGGCCGAGAGCGGCCGACACCGACCCGTCCGGGGCGGAGGATTCCCGCCCCGCGCCCGCGCCGGAGGCGGCCGACGAACCCGCGCCGGGACCGCCGGAGAATTCCGCCGAAGCTCCCGCGGGCACGCGGCCTTCTGAAAACTTCAGCGTCGCGAAAGCGCCTTCGTGGCGGGGATTCAGCTTCAAAGCGGCTCGCGCGTCGTCGACGGCCCCCGGATAGTCGCCCTGATTAAGCCGGGCCTCGGCGCGGCCGCTCAGCGCATCCTCGCTCTTGGGGTCCCGCTGCAGAGCCGCGTCGAAGGCCGCCCGCGCCCTTCCGGGGGGGCCCGCGCCATTCAGGGCCTGGCCCAGATAGGTGTAGAAAGGCGCCGAATCGGAGGAGGCGGCATTGCGTTCCGCGTATCGAAGGAGCTCCTCCTTCGAAAAAATCTTTTTGACTATCGGATCGGAGAACTTGATGAAATCCCTTTCATAGCCGGAGCGCGCTCCGGGCTGCGGACGGAATACCTCCATGGTGGCCCGCATTCCGCCCTTGATCTCGGCGTGGCGGCTGCGGTAGGCGTTGGAGTCCGGGGCGAGAGATTTTTTCTCGACGTCCTTCTGCAGATCGACGAATTGATAAGCGCCTTTGATCAGGTCCGCGGTCGCCAGCTTATTGCAGCCGTCGGCGGACTTGCAGCGATCCGAAAATCCGGTGATGCCTTCGTAGGCTCCGGGGCCGAACTCCTTGTTGAACGACGCCGAGCGCTCGCGCTCCCTCTCCGCCCATGACCGCTGCGGCTGCGCGGGGACCGGAAAGACCGGCGACCCCGTCACGGGGATCGCGACGGCGCCGGCGGCGCTCGCGGGAATTCCCAGCCGCTCCAGGCGGCGCTTCTTCAGCAGATCGAACTGCGCCTGCTCTTCAGCGCTGGTATCATCCCCGACCGGCGCAGTCTCGCCGGCGGAGGACGTCGCGGCGGCCAAAGAAAGGACAACCAGGCAGGCAAATCGGATCATGGCGGTTCCACAGTGTAGAAGGCCGTCGCGCCCTTGTCAATGAGGACCCTTGACAACGCAAGACCGCGAGTCTACACTGAAAAGACCGATTTTGAAGCGAGGTGGCCCATGAAATCCAGGATCGCGTTCTTCGCTCTCGTATTGACGCTCTGCGCCGCAGGGTCCGCGGACGCCCAAGACCAGCCGGATGTCGTCTATCAGAACTCCCTGCTCACCCGCTCGCTCTCGGCCGCGGATAAGGCGACCTGCGACGCGAAAGCGGGCCCGGGCAACACCCCCGCGTACGATGCCTGCCGGGTCACTCGCCTTTTCATCTCCGATATCAACGCCGGCCGGGATAAGGGATTTCCGCCGATGACGGATATCAAGTACGCGAACGACAAGGCGGAAAAAGGGAAAATTCTAGACCGTATGTAGCCGCGCGGCGGCTAGCGCCGTCGGAAGACGTAGAGCCGGTTCGCGACGCGCCAATCCGGCGCGGCCGCGGCGACGAAGGAGAGCGGCGACGGCTCCCGGGAGACGAGGACGAACCCCTCGAGGCGGTAATCGGCCGCGAGCCACTCGCGCACCGAGTCGCGAAATACGAGCCCCAGGCGCGAGCCGAATAGCGTTGAAATCGGCTGGTTGACGTAGACGACGTAGGCGGGCCGCGCGGCACGCAAGGCCGCGAGCTCCGCCTCGAGCGGCTCGGCGCTCCTCGGAAACATCGTGAGCGGATAGACGAAGTCGTGGCGCGTCGCGGCGCGACGCCCGGCATACACGTACAGCGCGGGCTCCGAGCCGAAAACCCAGATCGTCTCGGCCGGCGCCGTGCGCTCGTTGAGCCAGCGGCCGAGCCACTCGTTCTCGAGCAGCGGGCTCGGGTACAGCAGGTCCTTGGCGACGGCGTCGCGGCTCTTTCCGAAATAAAATTCCGCCTGGGCCGCGGCCGGAACGAAGGCCAGGACGGCCAGCGCCGCGTAGGCGCGGGCCCGGGAACGGCCGAGGCGCTCGACGCCGTAGGCCGCCGCGAGGCACAGCGGCGGCGCGGCCTGAAGGAAGTAGTGCGGAAAGAGGAGCAGCCCCGTCGCGGCGGCGAGAAGGGCGCCGGCGAGCCAGAGGACGGCGGTCAGCTCGCCGCGGTTTTCCCATCTCGCCTCGAGGCCCTTCAGGCCGTAGGCCGCGAGCGCCCATGCGGGCCAGCTGCCCTTGAGAAAGGCCGGCGCGAGGTCCAGCGCGAAGAACCGCCCCTGCTCCGCCGCCGACGACCAGTCCGCCTGCCCGGCGTAGCGCAGGTTTCCCGCGACGACGCAGTCCCAAAATTCCGGGAGGCCGCCGCGCGCCGCGAAGTAGCCGAGCCAGAAAAGAGGAATCGCCGCGGCTCCCAGGGCGAACGCGGCGGCGGCCTTCGGCTCCCAGCGCCGCCCGCCCCGCCACGCGGCGAAGACGCCCGCGGCCAGGACGGGCCACAGCGCCGTCTGCTTCGTCATCAGGGCGGCGCCCGCGAGGAGCCCGCTCACGGCGGCGAAGCGCCAGGTCGCGCGAGAAGCCGCCCAGACCGCCCAGGCCGTGAACGCGGCGGCGAACACCTCGGTGTTGGCCGCGAAGCCGAAATCGCCGACCGGCGTCGTGCTCAGCACGAAGTAGGCGAGCGGCGCCGCCAGGCGCGCGGGCCACCGCCAGCGCGCCGGCGTGAGCAGGAGCAGGGCGAGGCCCGTCAGCAACACGGCGAGCATCGCCGCGAGACGCGGGGCGGCTGGCGACGAGGACAGCGCCGCGCACGCGCGGTAGACGACGATCGTCATCGGCGGCTTTTGATTGAAGGCGTCTCGGTACGGAAGCCCGCCTTCGGACCAGACCCGGGCCGCGTAGGCGTACTCGCCCTCGTCGGACAGCAGCGGCAGGCCGACGCCATGAA
>JAHFCD010000023.1 GCA_023249695.1 Elusimicrobiota bacterium | reverse complement strand
GCCGTAGGGATCGTGCAGGTGCAGCAGGTGCCCCGTGTAGTCGAACGTGTAGGCGCCCGTCGTGACCGAGCCCGCGGTGCCGCCGACCGTCGGCTTCGCCTCGACGACGAGGCGGGAGCGCACGCCGCGCTCGCCGAGGTGATACGCGGCCGAGAGGCCCGCGAGGCCGCCGCCGAGGATCAGGACGTCGACCTTCATCGCATCTCGACGAGCGCCATGCGGCGCGCGACCCACAGCACCAGCACCGCGACGAAGACGTACACCGCGACCGCGCTCCACAACGGAAGCCGGGTCACGAGAAACGCGCAGAAGCCGAGCAGGCCCGCGGCCGCGGCGGCCATCAGCACGACCATCCCGCGCGAGAAGCCCATTTTCTCCAGGCGCAGCGCGAAGTGGTCGCGCGAGCCGAGGAACGGGGATTTGCCCTGGTTCAGGCGCAGGAGGCTCACGAACAAGGTGTCGAAGGCCGGCACGAACAGGATCAGCAGCGGCGCGAACACGCCCGCGTCGTTGACGTCGGAGTAGCGGGTGCCCAGCGAGATGCCGGCGAGCACGAAGCCGAGGAGCAGGGCGCCGGAGTCGCCCATAAAGATCTTGCGCTTGCTCGACAGGTTCCACGGCAGAAAGCCGAGCGCCGCGCCGGCCAGGGCCGCGGAAGCGAAATTGACGTACAGCTCCTCCGAGGGCAGCGAGATCATCAGGAAGGCGAGCGCCGCCACCGCGGCCTGGCTCGCGGACAGCCCGTCCATGATGTCCACGATGTTGAAGGCGTTCGTGACGCCGACGACCCACACCATCGTGACGGCGTACGCGACGTAGGCGGGCTGGAGAAAACGCATGCGCAGGCCGAATACGATCAGCAGCCCCGCGGCCAGGATCTGGACGAGGAACTTCGGCTTGTAGTCGACGCCCTCGGGCCGCTTCAGGTCGTCGACGAGGCCGAGCACGAAGACCAGGGAGCCGCCGATGACGAGCGCGCGCAGGTTGTACAGGGTTCCGGTGGGGAAATTGGTGGTCAGGCGCAGAAGCAGCATCGTCGCCATGAAGCCCAGGTAGATCGCGACGCCGCCGAACACCGGGGTCGGCTCCTTGTGCGTCTTGACCGACGAGCTCACGGTGTCGAGCACGCCCAGGCGCACGGACAGGAGGCGCACCAGCGGGGTCACGAAGAACGAGACCGCGGCCGAGCAGACGAACGAGGTCGCCAGCAGGCCCGCGTAGCTCTTCACAGGCGTCCCACGACGCAGCCGCGCCCGGCGAACTCGGTCCGCAGCGAGTCCTCGAGCCCCTTCCAGTTCACGGCGCCGGCGGGCGTGAGCTCGCCCAGGCCCGAGCCCAGGCGCGCGGCCTCGCGCGGGACGATCAGCACGCGCGTAAATCCGTCCGCGCGCAGGGAGGCCAGCAGCTCGCCGGTCGAGGCGGACGCGTTGGCGCGGCGGACGAAGAGGTTGGGCATGTGCACGGTGCTGGGGAGATGGTCGGCCGGGAGATAATAGCCGCGCTGCTCTCCCACGACGAGTATTTTATCATTCTCGACGGCGTTCCCCCGGAGCCAGTCCGCGCACGAGTAGTAGTCGAGCCGGCGCGTCAGGACCGCCTCCCGCGTCTCGAGCCCGAAGGCAGTCGAGCCGGAGCCGAAGGTCGCGTGGACGAACACGAACAGGAAAAGATGGGCGAGCGTCATCAACCCGAGCGACCCGCCGATGACGACGCGGGCCCAGCGATCGAGCCCGCTCCACAGCGCGACCAGCCCGCAGGCCCCGAGCAGGGCCATCAGCGGCACGAGCACGGTCAGAAAGCGCAGGACGACGCCGCTCGAGAACCACGCCGCGCCCCACAGCGAGCAGAACAGCAGCAGCCCGCGCAGGCTCTTGTTCTTCGAGGCCGCCCACGCGCCGAGCGGCAGGAGCCACAGGGAGATGTCCCAGCCGAGGTCGCCGAGCACGTCCATCCCCCCGCCGAAGCGCAGCGGATTGCGCAGCAGCAGCAGCGGCAGCGAGATCAGGCTCTTGAAAAAACCGCCGACGTGGCCGTACTCGACGAGCACGTGGAAATAGCCCGCGGCGAGGTCCGCGTTCCAGCCGGTGCCGGTGTTCGCGAAGCTCTTGTACAGGAACGGGAACACCGGGTTGCGCACGCACACCCAGTTCTTGATCAGCCACGGCGCGAACAGCGCGGTGACGATCGCGGTGAACAGCGCCAGGTCGACGGCGCGCTCCTTGCGGCGGTCGACGGCGCACGCGTACAGCAGGCGCAGGCCGAACGCCGCCGCGCCGATCCCGCCGTAGTATTTGGTCCCGAGCGCCAGCCCCGTGAAGAGCGCCGACAGGATCAGCCAGCCGCGCGGCCCCCCGCCTTCCGGCGCGAGCCGGCGCCAGCGCTCGAATCCGAGCGCGGCCGCCGTGATCCACAGCATGACGAGCGGCTCGACGTACGTCGTCGACGACATCAGCAGCACCGCCGAGTGCGTCGCGATGAAGATCGCGGCGAGGGCCACGGCGTTCATCGGCGCCTCGCGCCGTCCGAGCGCGAAGATCCACCAGATCGACAGCACCGTCGAGAGCCACATGTACATCTGCGCCAGCACGTCGGAGCCGAGCAGCAGCGCCAGGGAAAACAGCATCTCGCCGTTCTGCGGGAAATGGGCGTAGACGATGCCCGGCGGGGCGAACAGACGCCCCGCGCGCAGATAGGCCTGCGGCAGCGCCAGGTGATAGACGAGCGAGTCGTACTGGTGCGGCGGCACGAGGCACATCCACAGCGCCGCGAGCAGCGGCACCGCGACCGCCCCGGCCGCGAGCGGACGCTCGCGCAGCAGGCTCCGGTCGGGGGCCAGCGACTCGAGGGCGGGCTTGAGCTCCGCGTAACCGATCACCCACAGCGCGGCCAGGAAGGCCGACGCCGCCCAGGGCTTGAACAGGCCCAGCGCGCCGAGGAAGAAGCCGCCGAGGGCGAGCAGGCCCAGGCCCAAGGTCGCGCCGGCCAAGGTCTTCTGCGACTCGCTCATGTCGCCGAGGGCCAGCCGTCCCACGACGACGCGGCCGGAGCCCGTCGCCAGGAGGATCGTCAGGACGAGGAGCACGAAAGGCACGCAGCCCGGCCGGAGCGCCACCCACAGGGAGTCGCCCGCGGCCAGCGCGCCGAGCCCGGCCGTCAGCAGCACGAAGGCTGCCGCCGCGAATCTCATGCCCCGGATTTCGGCTCGAACAGGGCGAAGCGCGCGACGCCCAAGCGCTGAAGCACGGACTGGCCGAGGCACCACATCGCTTCAAGCCCGTACTCGCAAGAGCGCTTGAAGTTGATCGACGACGCCTCCGGGAAGTAACGCGCGGCGACGGGGACGTCGCCCAGGCGCTGCTTCATCATCGCGGCCTGGATCAGGAACTGCTGATCGAAGACGAAGTCGTCGGAGTTGCCCTCCCACGGCACGGTCTCCAGGCACTTGCGCGAGTAGGCGCGCAGGCCCGAGTGCCATTCGCCGAGGTTCTGGCCGGTCACGAAATTCTCGAACATCGTGAGCAGGCGGTTGAACACGTACTTGTAAACGGGCATGCCGCCGTCGAGGGCTTCCCAGCGCGTGCGGATGCGGTTGCCGCAGACCATGTCGCAGATGTCGTTGCTGATCAGGTCGGACATGATCGGCACGAGGCGCGCGTCGTACTGGTAATCGGGGTGGACCATGACCACCACGTCGGCGCCCTTCCGGAGCGCCTCGGCGTAGCAGGTCTTCTGGTTGCCGCCGTAGCCCTTGTTGGTCTCGTGCTGAATGACGGTCAGGCCGAGCTTTTTGGCGAGCGCGACGGTGCCGTCCTTCGAGCAATCGTCGACGAGGATGACCTCGTCCACGGTCCCGGCGGGAATATCCTTGATCGTGCGCTCGAGGGTCTTTTCCGCGTTGTAGGCGGGCATGACGACGATGACTTTGGGCTTGGCCATGAGTCGGACATTATAGGAAATGGCGGGGCATACTCAGACGCTTAGGAACGACTTAAAACCCCCGCGCACGCGGGTTTTAAGGCCTAGATCGGCCCGTTTTTCATGCCGTCAGCGAGCGCGCGCGGCTTCAGGCCCAGCTCGGCGAAGATCGCGCCGTAGTCCGCGTCGGGCGCGCTTTGGACGGCGCCGAGGACGTTGCTCACCGACAGGGGCGGCGAGCCGCGGACGAGCGCCAGGAAATGAGCGATGACCATGGCCGCCCATTCCGGGATGTGGATCTTGAGCGGCTTTTTGCCGAGCCCGGCGCCGATCAGGTCGATGAGGCCGTCGAGCGTGATCGTCTCGGGTCCGCCGACGCTGTAGGACTTGCCGGCGGTCTTCGGCTCGCGCAGGCAGCCCGCGATGACCGCGCACGCGTCGTCGACGTGGACGGGCTGAAAGCGGGACGAGCCGTCGCCGATCACCGGCACGAACGGGGCGGAAGCGGTCACGCGCGACAGCTTGCCGAAGACGCCGGGATCGTTCGGGCCGTAGACGACGCTCGGCAGCAAGGTGGTGACCTCGAGCCCGGAGCCGCTGAAAATCTCGTCGGACTGGGCCTTCGTATCGCCGTAGGCGCCGCGCCGGGGCAGACGGGACGCCTGGCTGCCGACGTTGATCACGCGCCGCACGCCCGCGGCCCGGCACGCCGCCACGAGGCTGACCGCGCCGCCGACATTGACCGCGGCGATGCGGGGCTCGTCGCTCTTGAGCGCGGCCAGGTGCACGACGGCGTCCACGCCGGCGACCGCCGCTTTCAGAGAAGCCTCGTCGGTCATGTCGCCCGAAACGAGCTCGACCGCCGCGGGAAGCAGCGCCTTCGCGCGGACGGCGTCGCGCACGAGGCAGCGGACCGAGTAAGCGTCGGCCAGGAGAACCGCCAGGCGCCGGCCGATAAATCCGGTCGCGCCCGTGATCAAAATCGTTTTTTTCGGCTCGGCCATCGTCAGAGCGGAGGGCGGCTCGCGAGCAGAAAGGCGTTCATGCCGAGCTCGAAGGAGTGCACGTCCTCGACGACGAGGCCCGCCTCGGCCGCCCAGCCGGCGAGCGCCTCCGGCGAGACGTCGAAATCCTTGTGCTCGCCGGGCTCCACGTCGCGCACCAGGCCGGTGTGGACGAGGCCATCGTGGATCTTGATGCCCAGCTTCGTCGGGGTCGTCGCTATGAGGCGGCCGCCCGGAGCGAGGCAGCGCCGGCACTCGGCCAGGACTTCCTTCGGGTTGGCGATGTGCTCGAGCACGGCGAGCACGGTGATCTGGTCGAGGAAGCCGTCCGCGAAAGGCAGCGGCTTGGTGATGTCGGCCTTGAGCAAGGTGATGGCGCCGTCCTTTCCGTCCTCGATGGTCACGTCGAGGCCCCAGCTTTCCTCGGCGAGGCCGCGCACGCGCGTCAGGAAATGATGATCGAAGCGGCAGCCGAGGTCGGCCATGCGGCGGCAAGGGCGCAGGTGCGGCGTCACCTCGCGGTAGCGCAGCTCGTGGATCAGGTTCTCGATCAGATTGTGCAGGGCCATGTCATCTCCTCAGGCGCCAGACTCTCAGCCAGGGGCCCATCGTCGCCCCGGGCTCGGAAGGAAATTCGCGGACTAGATCGGCCCCGGAGGCGAGCTCGGCGAAGAACGTCGCGAGCTCGCGGGCGCGCCGCGGATCGGCGCCGAAGCTGGAGGTGACGACCCATTTCGCGCGCACGGCGCGCACGGGATCGAGGCCGGGACGCACGTCGAGGAAGTCGGCGTCGGCCTGCGAGGCCGCGACGTGGCGCGGCGAGGAGAACAGGTCCCCCGCCGAACGCTGGATGCGGTAGACGCGCCAGCCGCCGCCGGGATGGCGCTCGGCCATCGCGCGCCAGAGCTTGGTGCGCGGCGAGCCGGCGGCCAAGGTGCGGGCGGCCAAATCGGCGCACTGCTCTTTCGATGGAATCGCGCGCGGGGACGCATGAGGAAGATCGAGCAGGATTGTCTCGCCCTCGGGAATGTTGGCCGTCATCCAGGCCTCGGCCTGCGCGCGCGTGTCGGGCAAGGTGAGGTCGGCGACGTAGCGGCCCGAGAGGAAAATCCCGGGCGCCGCGACGAGCGCGACGACGGCGGCGCGCCGCCAGGGATTCTTCCCGCCGAGGAGGACCAGCCCCTCGCTCGACAGAAGCGCCAGCGCCGGGAACACGCCGAGCAGGTAGCGCTGCCAGCCGCCGTCGGGGCTCGCGGCGAGCACGGCGAAATACGCCGCGATCGGAACGGCGAGCAGCAGGGCGCGGCGCGTCCGGCGCCAGGCCAGGATCGCGAGGCCGAGCACGGCGGCCGCCCCCGCCGGGGAGCCGTCGCCGCCGTAGGTCCAGAGGTTGTAGGCCACGGTCTTGGCCATGGCCGCGGCGTCATGCGGACGCAGGCGGCCCAGGTCCGCGTAATCGGCCCAGTCCGCGGCGAAGCGGCGGAAATCGAGGGCGATGAACGGCGAGCCCGCGACGAAGGCCGCGGCCGAGAACGCGACGGCCTGCGCGAGCCAGGTCCAGGGCGGAGGCCCCCCTTCGCGCAGAAGCCAGGACAGCGGCACGATCAGCGCCAGCGGCGCCGCGGTGTACTGCGTCGAGCAGGCCGCGCCCGTGAGCGCGCCCGCGCCGTACAGCCAGCCGCGCGCGCCGCCGGCCTGGAAGCGCAGCGCGCAGGCCCAGGCGCCCGCGACGAACAGCAGCATCAGCGAGTCGGGCTTGGCGGCGTGGGCCAGTTCGACGAGCACCGGCGCGAACGCCAGGATCAAGGCGCCGTAAGGCCAGCGCCCGCGGTCCTCCGCGCGCTCCGTCCGCGAGACGACCGCGAGCGCGGCCACGGAGGCCGCCGCGGACACCGCGCGGGCGATCAGGTAAAAGCCGGTCGGCGCGAAGCCGTACAGCGCGGCGAAATCGAGCGGCGACTTGCGCAGGCCGAGCGCCGACCACAGGCCGAACCACAGGCCGTACAGGCCGGCGAGCATGGTCGGCCAAAGCGTCGGATACTTAAACGAGTGCGGCCGCAGGCTTCCGCTGCCGAAGGAGACCGCCATGTTGACCAGGTGCGGTTCATCGGCGTTGTAGGTGTGCGGCAGGCCGTAGCCGAGAGCGACGACGCGCAGCGCCGCGGCCAACACCGCGCAGCCGATCAGCGCCCAGGCCCAGGGCGACAAGGTCTCGGCGCGCTTACGCACGGCTGTCCGCCCGGCCGCGGATCAGCGCGAGCGCGCCCATCGCCGCGAGCAGGCACAAAAACGGCTCGAGCGGCAGGCGGTAGCGCAGCGAGGTGAAGAACACCGAGTGCACCGCGGTCAGGTAGGCGAACAGCGCCCACACCGCGCCCCACGGCGAGGCCGCCGACCAGGTCGAGCGCGCGCCCAAGATCCCCAACGTGAAAACGAGCGTGAAGTAGATTCCCAGCGCGCCGCGCTGCCACCAGCTGTGCGGGTCGTAGGGAAAGGGCCGCCAGAACAGGAGCCCCTTGCCGATCACGATCTTCACGGCCCCGAGCGGATCGGCGCGCACGAGCGCCGCGGTCTTCTTCGCGAAGTGATCGCCGACGGCGATCGGATCGGTCAGGCCCAGGGCCTTGGCCTCCTCGCCCATCTCCTGCGGATGGCGGCGCACCGCCTCCCGGTCGAGGGTGAAGCCCTCGTAGAGGTTCCAGCCCATCAAGGTGGCGGCGGGCACCACCTTCCCGTACTTGAAATAGTTGCGCGCGGTCCAGGCGGCCGAGGGCGCCAGCCAGCCGGCGCCGAGCAGCGCGCAGAACAGGAACGCGCGGCGAAGGCCCTGCGCCCGCCACAGCGCCAGGAAGAGAAACGCCGGATAGCCGCCGAGCACGGAGCGGCACAGCACGCACAGGCCGCCCCACAGGCCGAGCAGGACGAGACGCCCCGACAGCGGGCGATCCCACTCCTTGAGCAGGCCGACGAAAAAGAGCAGAGTCATCGCGATGAACAACGTCTCCGTCTGCAGATGCGGCGTGAAGAAGATCAGCGCCGGATCGAGGGCGACCCAAAGCGCCGCGAGCCGCGCCGTCTCGATATCGGCCAGCCTCTCGCCGAGGCGGCGGACCAGCAGCACGGAGCCCGCGCCGGCGAGACATTGCAGGAGAAGAACGGGGAGCGGATTCGGCGAGCGGAAAAGGCCGAGCACGCCGGCGATGATCATCGTGTACAGCGGCGGGTGCGTCGCGTCGAAGGCGGGCATCGGCGTCCAGCCGAGCCAGGACTGCGCCAGGTTGAAATAGAGGTCGCGGCCGTAGACCTCCCCCAGGCCCTTCGACACGAAGACGGCGAGAAAGCCCAGGCGCAGCGCGAGCGCCAGCGCGAAGACGGCCGCGTCGAAGCGGCGCGCGTCTAGGCGCGCGAGCATCGCAGCTTGAGCAAGGTCCACAGCGCCTCGATCCCGTCGTGCCAGCGGATCTTCTTGCCCTCCTCGATCCGGCGCGGGTGGTAGCTGATCGGAACCTCGAGGATGGGGATGCCGCGCAGCAAGGTCTTCGCCGTCACCTCGGGACAGAACTCGAAGCCGGTGCACTTCAGGTCGAACGAGCGGATCAGGCCGATCTTGAACAGCTTGTAGCAGGTGGGCTCGTCGGTGAGCGAAGAGCCGTAAAGGAGATTGGTCCACACCGACACCAGGCGGCCGCCCCAGTAGTAGCGCGCGTAGGAGCGCTCGTTGCCGGCGCTCAGGTGGCGCGAGCCGTACACGACCTCGGCGCGGCCCTCCTCGATGGGCTGGATTAGGGCCCCGTAGTCGGCCGGATCGTACTCGAGGTCGGCGTCCTGGATCAGGACGACGTCGCCCGTCGCCTGCGCGAGCGCCGTGCGGATCGCGGTCCCCTTGCCCGAGTTCTTCGCGTGCTTGAGAACCTTCGTTCCGGGCTTGGCGGCGGCCACGGCGGCCTCGTACGTTCCGTCGCTCGAGCCGTCGTCGACGATGATGACCTCGAGGTCGCGGCCGGCGTTGCGGCCGTAGACGGCCTCGAGGCAGCGGGCGATCGTGCGCGCTTCGTTGTAGGCCGGTATGAGAACGGAGATCTTCACTTGAACGCCGCCGTCCACTCGTCGGCCTTGAAGCCGAGGAGGCCGCGGTCCTTCAGCAGGACGAACGGCCGTTTGACGAGCCGCCCGTTCTCCGCGAGCAGGCGCAGCGCGTCGCCCTCGGTCATCGTCTTAAGCTTCTCGCCCAGGCCCATCTCCCGGTAGACAACGCCCGCGGTGTTGAACAGGCGGCGCAGGTCGCCGGTGAAGGCGAGCATGGCCTTGAGCTCGGCCACGGTCGGAGGCGAGTCCACGATCGGCACGCGCTGATACGCCGTTTTCCGGGCGTCGAGGAACTTCAGCGCCTGGCGGCAGGTCGAGCACTTCTCGTACTCATAAACGCGCACGGTCATGGCAGGGATTATAGCCGTCCCGGACCCATTTAAGGAAGGGCTCGATCAAGGACACCGAATATTGTCGTGATCTCGGCACGGATCGCCTCCGTCCGATTGAGGGCGCGAATAGCCGGACGGAGCGCCCGCGGCGGACCGATACGACGCCGCTTCGTCGTGAACCCATTGAGCGGTGATTTCTCCACCGTGCCCATTGCGTATTTTATCGATCAGTCGGCGGAAAAGACTCTCCTCGCAATATCCCAGCCCGGACGCCAGATTGTCGGTGATCGGGTCGTCGACCCCCTTTAAAAAGAAAAACGGCCTGCTCGGGGCGGTCAAAGCCTTATCGACGGGTACGAGGTTGGTGGTACCGCACGCCTTCACCGCGAACGCTTTCAATCCGAGGAAGACGGTATTGAATGGGATTTGGGCGACGACTCGGACGGGGAGCACCGGCTGTAACGGGCGCGCGTCAATCGGCCGCTCCGGGATCGGGGCGTTCGCCGGCGCCATTGACGTGGAGAGAATTCTGAGTTCTTCCGCGTCAAGGCGGTCTCCCGTGCTCCTCCCCATATAGAAATAGGGCTCAGTGCAGTAGCCGGTGCCATCGGCCCCCTCGAGGCCGCTGGGAAGCTTCCCGTAGAAGAAATTTTCATCGTAAGGCCGAGGAAGGCCGTCCAGTTCAGCCTGGGTCACGCTCCCCGGGTTCGCGCAAGACCGCAAGGCCAGGACCCCGATGGTTTTTTTCAGCTGTTCGTCATGATCGCGCCGGGCCGATTTCTCGGCGGCGGTCCGAACGATCGCCTCCCGCTTCTCGCGCTCTCGACTGGCGATGTCCGCTTGCGCGCGAGCCCGGGCGACGAGCCCGCTGATATCCGCCAGCTCCGCGTTCGTGTGGACCTTCGCTTCGAATATATCCGGCGGAGCGACGGGGGGAAGGAACCGCCGAACCAGGCCCTTGAGGCCTTTGCGCGCCTCTATGCTTGCCTTGATTTCGTCGTCAACCTTAATCACTTCCGTGGCCAGCAGACCCTCGATTCCTTTCTTCGTCGCACGTTCCTTATCGTTCTTCTCATCAAAAAAATACGAGCCGTTGTCCACTTGCGCCTTATAGGCCTCTTTCTGCGCTTCCGCGTAGCTCATCTTATTGCCCTTGCCGTCGGTGGTGAACTGTTCGAAATGCGTCCGCTCATGGAGCAGGATCGAGGCAAGGTAGCCCGGGCCTTTCTCGAACGCTTTCGGAGGCAGCGCGGTTACGCCGTCAGGATAAGTCAGCCCGACATAGTCCTCCTTATCCTGCTTCACGTCCTTGAGGGCCCCGTCGGCACTTTGCACTTGACGAGCCGCGCTTTCGCGGGCCACGGGCATCCATGTGATCGTGCGATCCTTGGTCGAAGTCATGACGCTTTTCCCGCTCCAACTCGCCGGCTTAAGACCATAGGCTAGGATCGTCATGTGGATCGCCTTGGTTCGGGCGGCGCTTTGTTTGTCTTGTTCGCGAGCCAGCGCATTTTTAAGCTCGAGGATTTTGCCTTCGCTCTCCCTTGCGGTCTTGGCGAGGACAACTTTCAACTCAGCGTCCTTCACGTCCGCGTCCATCCTGTTCCCGACAAATATCTGCTTTTGGATGGCCGCGATTTCAGCGCTTGAAGCCGCTTTAATCGCGAACGCATCCTGGGCGCTCGCGAACGCCATTACACCGACGAGGACCAGAGTTTTCATGGCAGCACCTCAATTTGAATCCAAGGCGTTCGGAACTGAACTTCCTCTGGATAGGTCGGCAGACCAAGCTGGCGAGAGAGTTTCATTGTCTTTTCAGTCGGCGCTTGGTTGTGTACCGCACGGACCTTATAAGTACCTGGCTTATTCAAATCGAAGAAATCCAACTGAGCGAAATCTCCTATCGGGCGCGGAATGGGCCTCTTG
>JAHFCD010000425.1 GCA_023249695.1 Elusimicrobiota bacterium | reverse complement strand
GTCGCCGTCTCTCTCCGCGCCCTCGGCCGTCCCCCATGCGATACCGGCCTCCCCGAGCGCCGCGCCCAACTTAGCCGTCGCCGTCCCCTCGGCCCTCACGCCCATCGCCGCGGCCGCCGCGAAGCCGGCCGGCGCTCCCAAGCCCGTTCTCGCGACGGCCGCGGCGCTGGCTTCGATCCAGCAAGCCGCGTCGAAAGCCGTCGAGGGCCTGTCGAAGGTCTCCGGAGATTCGGCCAGCTCCAAAGCCTCGGACCAATTCTCCGCCCTCACCGCCGAGCCGCTCGCCGCTCCCGCGAAGTCGGCCGACGCGCCCTCTCCCGCGATCGGGAAAATGGGCGCCTTCGCGCCCTCCGGCCTCGCCGCTAAAATCCGCTCCGCGCCCTCCTCTCCCGACGAAGCCGTCCCCCCCGCCCCGAAAAAGCCCGGCATCACCCAGGTCTTCAAGGACCCCGAACGCAACCGCGCCTTCTGGCGCTACGTCGGCGGCTACAGCATCTTCCTCTTCGGCTTCGAGATGTACGTCGTCGGCCTGCCCTACCTGATCTCCGCGATCACGCGCAATTCCCTGAGCGAGAACCACGACGCGCGCGCCGCCAACCAGGAGGCGCTCAAGACGCTCGTCCGCTCCAACCGCTCCCTCGCCCGCATCGCGCACTGGGTCGCGCAGGGCGTCGCCTACGTCACGATCCCGCTTTTCACGCGCGGCGTCGAGAAGGACGGTCCGAAAAAGTGGCTCGTGCGCTCGATGCTCGTCCGCGCGGGCGTGCTCGCGGGCGTCGCCGGCCTGTTCTTCGCGACGGGCCTGCTCAGCGTGACGGGCTCGCTGTGGGTCTTCCTCGGCCTCGTCGCGCTGCAGTCCTTCTTCCAGGGCATCGCGGTGACCTTCGAAGGCGCCGCCACCACCCGCATCCTCGGCGACGCCAGCGTCACGAGCGAGGAGCGCACGAAGGCGAACTCGATCCTGACCTTAGTCGCCGCGATCTTCTCGATCATCGCGCCCGTCGTCGCCGGCCAGATCGCGCAGATCGGGCCGGTCATGGGCAAGACGGGAGTAGGCGGCGCGGTGATCTACTCGATCTACGCCGGCGCCATCGCGCTGACCGCCTTGGTGTACGCGACGATCAAGATGATCGGCGGCCCGAAGAAACTCGCCGCGGGACAGAAGCCCGAGGAAGCCGCGGCGCCCGCTCCGAAAGGGCTCGGGGGCACGCTGAAGGGCCTGTGGTCGCCGATCAAGGACGGCACGAAGATCGTCTTCAAGGACCGCTTCCTGCGCACGCTCCTGCTCATGTCGATGGTGACGTCCTTGTTCTCCGACCCGCTCGTATTCAACGTGCTCCCCGAGTACATCGAGGGCCTCGTCGCGAAGAACCCCGGCTCGATCGGGGCGATCATGGGCATCCCCGGCGTCGGCTGGTTCCTCAAGTCCCTGACGGCGACGCCGATGGGTAATTTCGCGATGATGATGGTGATGGCGAGCGTCGGCAGCATCGTCGCCTCCCTGCTCATCAAGCCGCTCACGCGCCTGTTCCAGAAATTCGGCTTCAAGACGGAAGAGGCGCTCACGATCCCGTTTTACATCCTGGCCGCGCTGGAAGCCCCTTTGTTCCTGCTCATGATCCACACGCCGACCATGCTCGGAGCCGTCGCGCTGTACGGCCTTCAGTCGCTCGTCGTCGGCTTCATCGGCATCGCGATCCAAGGGCTGTACCAGAAAAACCTCGGCGGCCAGAAGGACGAGAACGTGAACAAGATCCTCGCCGCGCAGTCCCTGCTCGGCATCGGCGCCGCGATCATCTCGACCTACGTCTACGGGTTCGTCCTCAAGGACATCTCGATTTCCACGTCGCTGACGATCGCCGCGATCGCGACCGGGGTGATGGCGCTGCTGCGCCTGGCCGCGCCTTTCCTGTCCTTCACGAAGGCGTCGCGCCGGCCGCCCGCCGACCCGCCCGGCGGCGACGGGCCGGTCCCGCCCGCGCACGCGAAGCCGCCGTCCGGCGACCATCACGGGCCGAACTCGATCCTCTCGACCCACCTGTAAAAATAACCGCGCCGCGAGCCGGAATATCGCTGGCCCTGCGCGGCTCGTTATTGTAAGACTATGGCATGAGCGTGCTTTCTCTGCCCATGGCCAAACTCGACATCGACCATCCCCAGCAGGACCAGATCGTGACGTCGGCGATCTACACCTTCCGCGTCGACGGGCCGCAGGCCTTGGCGTCGCTCGAGGTCTCCGTCGATCGCGGTCCGTGGCAGGTCTGCCGTCGCGCGTGCGGCTACTGGTGGTACGACTGGTCCGGCTACGGCGACGGCGAGCACACGCTCGTCGCGCGCGGCCAGAACCGGGACGGCGCTCCCGTCGGCTCCTCGCCGCGGCGCTTCACCGTCGCACTCCGCAAGCCTTAGAGCCGCGCGCCGACGGAAAAAAACAAGCCCCCTCCCAGAATCGAACTGGGGTAGGCAGTTTACAAAACTGCTGCTCGACCACTGAGCTAAGGGGGCGCTCATAAAGTCTAACAGGTTTTCGCGGCGACGCTAAGGCTTTTTTGAGGGCCCGGGCAGGATGAAGAGGCCGGAGCGTGACGGCAGCGGCTCCTCGAAGATCAGGCCCTCGCGATAGCGGGAGGATTTCCCGGACGCCGCCAGCCGCATCTCCTTGTCGCGGAACTGCTGCGCCTCCACCACGGTCCGATAGCCGCTGGCGACCTCGTGGGCGAGGTTTAACAGGAGAAAATTCGTCGGCTCGCTCTCCGAGCGGGCCGACAGCTCCGAGGCCTCCCGGTCGATCTTGATGCGCCCGTCGAGCACCGATACCTCCCCGCCCTTCGCGGCGGGAACGCGGTAGAGGACCACCTGCTCGACCACGGCGTCGGGGGAATACGACCGGTGGACGACGGTCCGCCGCCCGCGGTAGAGGCCGAACCAGGTCAGCGTGTC
>JAHFCD010000022.1 GCA_023249695.1 Elusimicrobiota bacterium | reverse complement strand
TCCTCCGCCAGCGCCGGGGCGACCTTGCGCGCCTCGTCCCAGATCACGGAGGCCTTCTCGAGGCTGGGGGCGCAGCGGTAGGAGCACGGGTGCCACGGGATCAGGTTGAGGGCGTCCAGATCGAGGCCGGGATTCTTGGCGAAGAGCTTCTGCCGCCGCGCGCCGGACTGGACCGCGGGGACGCGCGAATAAAAATAGAAAACGTTGTTCAGCAGGAAGGGCAAGGCGGCCTTATCGCGCGTGTGGCCGTGGATCGAGTGGACGAGATCGCGGCCTTTTTGGGCGACGACGTGGGAGTAGTAGAAGCGCGTGCAGCAGACCGGATAGCCGAGGCTTTGCCCGGGGTTGAAGTACTCGCCGTCCCATAGGCGGGCCGTTTTTTTCAGAGCCGCGGCGTCGCGGCCGATCAGCACGCCGAGGCGCTCCGCGCCGCGGGGCTTGCCGGCCCGCGGGATGATGAGCTTATGGAGGCGGAGGCGGGCGCACAGCGCGTCGAAGGACGGGAGGTCGGCCTCGCCCGCCCAGCAATGGATGACGGGCTTGACCCCGGCCAGCAGCGCGATGAGCTCGATCGGGAGGTTTCCCAGGCACGGGACGCGGAGCGTCCCGTCGGGGAGGGCGAGCTCGACGAAGGCCCCGGCGGCCTCGCCGCCGCCGGTCTTGAGCGCGGCGAGACGCCGGCGCGCCTCCTCGTGGCCGGGCTCGCGCTTGAGCGCGGCGCGCAGGGCCTTCGCCGCGTCGAGCAGGCGGCCTTGCCGATGCAGGAGGCTCGCCAGGTCGAGGTAGGCCGGCAGGAAGCCGGGATGGGCGCGGGTCAGGCCGGCGAAGGCCGCGGCCGCCTCGGGATGCCGGCCGAGGGAGAGCTGGGCGTGGGCCGAAAAATAGCGCGCGGTCGCGAGGTCCACGCCGAGGCGGAACGCGGCGTCGAAATCCGCGAGGGCCTCGAGGGGGCGGCCGGCGTTGAAATGCGCGGCGCCGCGCGCGACGAGGGCTTCGCCTTCGCGCCGGTCAGCGGGCGTGCGGCGTTTTTTCACGGCCTTGCGGAGCGGGGTCAAGGCCTTGATTTATCATTTTTCGCGCGGCGGCGCAGGAGCGCCAGCACGCGCTTGGAGAACGCGCGGTAGGCGGCGGCGCCCTCCGGGGTGCGCAGGCGCGCGAGGTCGCGCTCGATGACCGGGACGAGCCCGGCGGCGGTCTTCGAGCGCTTGGCGCGCCGGCGCTGGTCGGCGAGATCCTCCTCGAGCTGGTCCTCGAGGTCCTCGAGGGACGAGCCGCCCAGGAACAGCGAGCCGGGAACGGCGGCCTGGATCAGCTCGATGAACTTGTCCGGCCCCTCGGCGAGGAGGTCGAGCGCCTGCCGGGCGAAGGTGCCCTTCGGCGGCTTCACGCCGAGCTCCTCGAGCATCTCCAGGTCCTGCAGGTGGGCCTCGATCTCCATCTCCAGCGCGTTGGAGGGAATGCCGAGGCCGTGCTGGGCGACATGGGTCAGCTCGTGGACGATCGTGCCGGCGAGCTCGGCCTCGCGGCCCTTCTTGAACAGCGCCGCATGAAGGCGCATGTTCTTCCGGAGGTAGTCGTACTCGCCGTAATTGCGGCCGAGATCCAGGACGAGGACCGGCAGGCCGCGGCCCTCGGCGGCGAGCGTTTTTTCCGCGGCGTCGAGCGCGCGCCGGCCGGCGCGCGTGTCGCGCGCGAGAGACACGGCGCGGTCGATGGCGGCGACGATCTTCGCATCGTCGGTCTCGAGCCACGGGGCGAGCCGTTCCCCCGCGCCGAGCGGCTCGTCGGCGATTCCGGCCAGCGGGACGGCGACGGCCGCGGGCTCCTCGAGTTCGAGCGCCGGGATGCCCAGGCCGTCCCAGAAATTGTTCAGCGCGCGGGCGGCTTGGAGCGGCTCCGGCGTCTGCGGAAGCGAGGCGGCGGCGAGCCCTCGCGTCGGAACCAGAGCGGCCGGCAGCGGGATGAGAGACGGGGACAGCGACGGGACCGCGTTCGAGGCCGGCGCGGGGACGACCGCGGAAAGGCCCGAAATCGCGACGGCCGGAACGGAGAGCGGGGATTTGAGGGAGGCCGGAACGGCGACGACGCCCGCCGAGGCGAGCGGGGACAGAACAAACAGAAGAGCCGCGGTCAAAAGCTCCTTCGGACGGATCATGCGGACAGTGTAACGGACTCGCGCCCGGCGGTCCCGGTCCAAGTGGGGAACGGCGTTTCCGGCAATGGGCCTAGCCGGTGAGCGGGCGGCGCGGGACTATCCTTGAGGATAGTTCCGGCGGGGCCGATTTCCGCCGGCTCAGTACGCCTTGAACTCGACGACGACCATCTGCTCGTTGATCACGCCGTTGATCGAGCGTCCGTCGGCGTCGCCGAAGGCCTCGATGGAGTCGCCGACGGTCTTCGCCCACTCCTTGTAGGAGTTGCCCGGCCAGGCCAGGATCTCGACGCGCTCGGGGCGGTCGAATTGGTCGTCCAAGTCGCGGCGAAGATCTTGCGCCGCGCGCTCGTTCTCTTTCATGATCACGATGCGCGCTCGGGGCATGCGGCGCGTGACCTTGGTGAGCTTGTTCATCGTCACGGTGCCGCACTCGATCCAGACCGTGGCCTCGCCGGCGTCGTTGACGGCCAGGAGGTCGGGGAGGAACTCGAAGTTGCTCAAAGCGGGCGTCTTCGTCGAGGCGTCCACCATCGCGTTGTCGTTCCAAAACAGGATGAAGGCCGCGATGCGGTGCGCGAGGTGGTCGTCGGGCTCGCTGGGGCCGGAGACGAGGTAGGGCTTGCGGGTCTCTCCGTTGAAGGTGAGCTCGCATCGGATCTTCACGCGGCCCTCTTGAACGGCCGCCCGAGCAGGGAGAACACGTCGAGCTTTCGCGGATCGCGCGCGCCGTCGAGACTCAAAGTCATCGTCTCGTGCGGCTCGCCGGGCTGGGCGCGGTAGGTGCCGAACAGTCGGTCCCACCAGGGCAGGTTGAAGCCGAAATTGGAGTCGGTCTCCACGCGGTTCGGGCTGTGGTGGACGCGATGCATGTCGGGCGTCACGATGATTAAGCGCGCGAGTCGATCGAGCGCGCCCAGGTTCAGGTTCGCGTGGTTGAACAGGGAGGTCGCGTTGAGGACCACCTCGAAGGCCGCGACGGCGAGAAAGTGAGCGCCGAGCAGCGCGACGGCGGCCATCTTGATCAGCATGGAGAGGAGGATCTCGAGCGGATGGAAGCGCACGCCCGAGGTCGCGTCGAGGTCGAGGTCGGTGTGGTGCACCGCGTGCACGCGCCACAGCGCGGGGACCCGGTGGAACACGCGGTGCTGGCAATAGATCAGAAGGTCGAGCAGGGCGAAGGACATGACGAATTTCAACGGAAAGTAGATCGACCACTGATTGAGGAGGCCGAAGCGCGCCGCCTCGACGCGGTACGCCGTCTCGACGGCCGCGAACGGCAGGAGCAGGCGGACGGCCAGCATGCCGAGGGCGGCGAGGCCGAGGTTCGCGCGCCAGCGCGGGGCCGTCGCGGTCGTGCGGACGCGGCGCGGGAGCAGGCGCTCGGCCAGGGCGCAGGCGAGCAGCAGGCCGAGGAAAACGCCGAGGCGGATCTTGCTGAAGTTGTTCACCGGCGGCTCCGGTGGAGCGCGCAGCCGGCGAGCCAGCGGCCGTCGCCGCCCGCGTAGTGCTCCTTCTTCCAGACGGGCACCCGGCGCTTGATCTCCTCGATGACGAAGCGGCAGGCCTCGAAGGCCTCGGCGCGGTGGCCCGAGCCGGCGGCGACGGCGACGCTCGCTTCGCCGACCCGCAAGCGGCCGATCCGGTGCTCGACGGCGACGCGGACGGGCCAGCGGCGCTCGGCGGCGGCGGCGATGCGGGAGAGCTCTTTCTCGGCCAACGGCGTGAAGCAATCGTAGGAGACGGCCGTGACGACGCGGCCCGCGTGCGGGGAGCGCACGGTTCCGACGAACGACGCGACCGCGCCGTGCTTCGGCGAGGACACCGCGCGGTCGAGCGCCGCGGGATCGAGCCGGGACTTCGTGACGCGGATCATCCGCCGCATACCGGAGGAAGGACGGCCAGGCGGCCGCCGGGGAGCGCGTCCGAGGAGGAAAGGACGTCGTCGCCGGTCGCGATCACGCAGCCGGTCAAGAGCGCGGCCTTGCGGCCGAATGAGGACTTCAAAACGGTCAGAGCCCGGCCCGCGGTCGCGTTCTTCGGGAGAACGACCTCGACGGCGGAGCCGAGGCCGGCGTCGCGCAGGCGGCCGTAGAGCTCGATCTTACGCTTCATAGACGTCGATCTCGGCGCCGGCGTTCAGATGGCCGCCTTCCTCCGGCAAAACGGCCCAGCAGTCCGCGGCGAGCAGCGAATGAATCTGGAACGAGGCTTGGGCGGGGAGGATCTCGACGGAACCGACGCCGCGGCGCCGGGCTTTGTAGAAGCAGCGGAGATTTTCCGGCTTGTCGACGCGCTGGTCCAAACGGCAGCGGAGGACGGCTTCTTCGGGCTGGCCCAGCAGGTCGCGGAGGCACGGCTCGACGAAGAATTTAAGCCCCACGACCGTCGAGACCGGGTTTCCGGGCAGGCCGAAGAAAAAAGGGCCTTGGGGGAACTCGGCGAACAGGACGGGACGGCCGGGCTTGATCGCCACCTTGTGGAAAATGGTCTTGGCGCCCAATTCCTCGAGAGCCTTGGGGATGAAGTCGGCGTCGCCCATCGAGACGGCGCCCGTGGTGAGGATCACGTCGCAGCCCGCCGACAGGACGCGGTCCATGCTCGCCGCGAACAAGGCGGCGTCGTCGGGGACGATCCCGTGGAAATCGAGCTGATAGCCGAGGCGCTCGCACTCGGCGGCGAGGTACGCCGACGAGGCGTCGTGGATCTGCCCCGGGCCCAGCGGCCGGCCGGGCGCCGCCAGTTCGCGGCCCGTCGCCAGCAGCGCGACGCGCGGCTTGCGGCGGACGGCGACCTCGACGACGCCGACGGCGGCGAGGGCCATCAGATGCCGGGGGCCGAGGCGCGTGCCCGCCGGGCAGACCTGCGCGCCGGGAGCGAAGTCCTGGCCGGCGCCGCGGATGAAGTCGCCCTCGTGCGGGGAAACGAGCAGTTCGACCGCCCGGCCGCCGTCGATGGAACGGGTTTGTTCCACGGGGATGACGGCGTCGCAGCCCGCGGGGATGGGGGCGCCCGTCATGATCTTCCAGACGCCCGATTCGGCCTGGCAGCGGGGGGCGTCGCCGGCAAGTATGGTGCCGAGCACCGGTAAAGTTTTTGGCGAGGCGCCGGAGGCGCCCAAAGCCCGCGCGTGCGCCAAGGCGTAGCCGTCCATGGACGAGTTGGCGAATGGCGGAATCGGTTCACGCCCGTACAATTCACCGGCCGCGACGCGGCCGAGGCTTTGAGAGAGAAGCACGGTCTCCTGCGAGATGACGGGATGCGCCAGCACGGCCTCGGAGATGAGGCGGCGCGCCTCGGCGTAGGGGATCATGTCAGTGCCCGCCGCCTTTGGCGATAAAAACGGCGTGGGGAAGTAAATCTTCCAAGACGCATAAGCCGTCGCGCACGCCGCCCCCGGATCCGGGCAGCGCGACGATCACGCATTTCCCCAGTTGCCCGGCGACCGAACGAGAGAGGGCCGCCGTGGCGGGACCGCCCGAGGACCGCAAGGTCTCTCCAATTCCAGGAATAATGCGGTCGCAGACCGCCATCACCGCTTCAGGCGTCACATCGCGCGGCGCCAATCCCGTTCCTCCGGTCAAAACAATGACGTCAACGCCGCGCGCAGCGCGGCGTATATGAGCCTCTATAGCCGTTTGATCGTCGGGGCTTATGATGCGCTTTTTAACCGAGAACCCCATTCGTTCAAGGCCGGAGGCCAAAGCTGGTCCCGACGTGTCCTTGTAAATCTTTTTAAAGGCGCGGTCGCTCACGGTCATCACCGCCGCCGTCCCCAATCTCCGGAGCTTCGCCGCCTTCGGCGGCGTTTGTGTTTTTTGATGCGTCCAGAATCCCTTCTTGCCGCCCGATTTGTATTCCAAACGAACGGCAACGATTTCAAGATTTGGATCAACGGGCTTCAACAGATCGTACAGGCAGAGAAGCGCGACCGACGCTCCCGTTAAGGCCTCCATCTCCACCCCGGTCTTCGCCGCTATCGCGGCGGTGCAGCGGACGCGCGCTCCCGGAAGTTTCGCGTCGAGCGTGATCTCCACGTCGACGGAATCCAAGGAGATCGGGTGGCACAACGGCAAAAGATCGGGAGTGCGTTTAGCGGCCATTATGCCGGCCGCCTGGGCGAGGCTGATCGCGTCGCCCTTCGGGAGGCGGCCGGATTTCAGCAGAGCGAAGGCGCGCCGGCCCATCAGGAGCGTACCGACCGCCGCTGCGCGGCGGTCTGTCGTTTTTTTGGCCGAGACGTCTGCCATATTAATCGCCATCAGCCGCCCATCATCGCGAAGTGCTTCGTGTTTCCCATCTTCCCTTCGGGAAGATGGTGAGAGACTTCCTTCAATCCCAGCAAGCTCTTCACGCGCTCTTGGAGCTCCGATGCCTGCGCGTCGTCCTGCAGGAACGACCGTAGCGAGTGATCGGCCTCCGAGAACAGGCATAGCCGCAAACGGCCCCGGCTCGTGACGCGCAAGCGATTGCAGGACCCGCAAAAGTCCTTCGCGTACGGCGCAATGACCCCGACCGAGCCGTTGTAGCCGTCTTTCAAGAAGTTCCGCGCCGGCCCGTCGCCTTCGCGGCGCTCCCGCTCCTTCCAGCCGTTCTCCGTCAGCCAGCTCACGAGATGCTCGGCCTTCAGGTGCCTCGCCGCGAAAAATTCCTTATTGTCCGCGACCGGCATCAGCTCGATGAAGCGCACCGACAGGGGCCGCTCCCGGGCGAGCTCCACGAATCGGCCGAATTCCGTGTCGTTGAGCCCCTTCATCAGCACCGCGTTGATCTTCGTCTCGAGCCCGAGCGCGAGGCTGCGGTCGATGCCCGCGAGCACGTCTTGGAGGCTGTCCTGGCCCGTGAGCTCCGCGAACCGCGCGGCGTCGAGGCTGTCCACGCTCACGTTCACCGCGGCGACCCCGGCGGCCCGCAGTTCCGGGGCCAGCTCCGCGAGCCGGTAGCCGTTGGTCGACAGCGCCACGCGCCGCACCCCGGTCGTTTGCGCGACCGTCCGCGCGATCTCGACGATGTCCCGGCGCACCGTCGGCTCGCCTCCCGTCAGGCGCACCTTCCAGAAGCCGAGGTCGGCGAAGGCGCGCGCGAGCCGTCCGATCTCCGCGACGCTCAGCGGAGAGTCCGCCTCCGACTTGTGGTAGCCGTGGGGAAGGCAGTATTGGCAGCGGAAATTACAGGCGTCCTCGACGGACAGGCGGAGATAGTGGAAGGAGCGGCCGAAGCCGTCGACGAGAGTCACGGAAGGATTATACCCCTTACTTGAAGAGCTTGCCGCCGACGACGTCTCCGATGATCAGGCCGGCGCCCGCGCCGATCAGGGCGCCGATCGGGCCGCCGAGGAAGAAGCCGAGGATGCCTCCGAGCAAGGCGCCGAGGCCTCCGGGGAGATACTTTCGGGGCTGCAGCGGGCCCGAGCCGGTCTTCATTTTTTTGACGCTGGACATGAAGTCCTCGTCGGGGTCCACCGGCGAGGGAACCTCGGCGCTTAGATTGGGAACGTCGCCCGCGCGCGCGGACGGCTCGAGGGGAGGGCGTCCCGCGCTCTCGCCGCCGGCGACGACGCCGCCGGTCTCGGGAGGCGCGGCGCCGCCGCCGTCGAAGTTCCCGCCCGCGCGTTCGGCGGCCTCGGCCGCGCGCCGGGCCTGATCGAGGGCGGCGGTCGAGGTCGAGACGACGACGGCCGGGACGCCGGCGACGGGCTTGGTCCCGGCGGCGGGCTTCGAGCCGGCGACGGTATGGGTGGAGCGGGCCGGAGGCGAGATGATCGGCTCGCGTGGGACGGGGGGAGGAACCAAGGCGATGCCTTCGGCGGCTTTCCGGCGCTCGGCCAACGCCGCGGCGGCCGCGGGGGCGGCGGCCTTGCCGTTCTGCGCGATCGGCTCGGGCAGGTAGGCCGTCAGATCCTGGCGATACCGGTCGAAGACGCCGGTCACGACCTTCTTCGTGTACCAGGTCAGCTTGCCGTCGTTGGACGCCAGCGCCGAGTCCACGGCGTCGAGGTACTCGATGAGGCTGTTGCGGTCGGATTCCTTCATCGTCTTGAGCCGGCGCAGGAGATAGGCGCGGGTGCGCGGCGTCATCATCGAGCTGGAGTTCTTGTAGGTGCCTTCCAGGTCGGGGGACGGGATGCGGGCGTCCGTCTCGGCGTAGGCGACGATGCGGCCGCGCCACTTGTCGAGGACGAGCTTCATGATCTTGGGATCGCCGGCGGCGAGCTTCACGTCGGCGTTGAAGTCCGCGGCGGCGGCCTTGTCGGCGAGGACGGCGGCGAGCATGGCCTTCTCGTCGTCGCGCAGGAACGGCTCGACCGCGGCCACGGCGGCCGGATCGCCGGCTGCGCGCGCCGGAGCGGCGGCGCCGAGGGCCAGGAGTCCCACGAGAAAGATCTGACGGAACATGACGTCAGTATATATAGGGAAACGGGGCCGGGACAGGATCGTTGGGCCCATGGACCCCGGGGCCGATGGGCCTAGCGAATGAGTATAATTTTCGTCGATGAAAATCAGCGCGATGCTTCTCGCCGCTCTGCTCGCCGCGGCCGGCTGCGGGGGCGGGAAAAACGTCCGCAAGGGCATCCCGCCGCCTTCGCCTCTGGCGAAGGCCGTCATCCGCACGGCCAAGTCCTACCTGCCGGAGGAGGACTCCAAGCACCCGCTGCCCAAGGACTGCTCGGACTACGTCGGGAAGGTGTTCGCGGCGCACAAGATCGCCTTGCCGCGCAATTCCGAGGCGATGGCCATCGAGGGCGAGGCGGTCGGATCCTCCCGCGACCTGCGCATGGCGGACCTGCTTTTCTTCTCCGGCGCCAAGGGCGGTAAGAAGATCGGCCACGTCGCGATCTACGTCAACAACGGGATTTTCATCCATCAGGCCAACCCGGGCGAGGGCGTGCGCCAGGAAAGCCTGTACAGCGACTACTGGCGCAAGCGCTACCTGCGCGGCCGGCGCGTCATCGACTAGACGATCGAGGAGACTTCATTGAAAACGCGCAAGCCGGTCTATTACAGCGACTATCTCGGCCTCGACGGCCTCCTGAGCTCGCAGAAGCCCTTGTCGAACCTCGGCGGCCGTCCCGCGCACGATGAAATGCTCTTCATCGTCACGCATCAGGCCTATGAGCTGTGGTTCAAGCAGATCCTGCACGAGCTCGACTCCGTCCTGGAGATTTTCTCCGGCCGCTCCGTGGCGGAAAGCCGGATCGGGGCGGCCGTGTCCCGGCTCGGGCGCGTCGTCGAGATCCAGAAGCTCCTGCTCGAGCAGCTGCACGTCCTCGAGACCATGACCCCGCTCGACTTCCTCGATTTCCGCGACGCGCTGACGCCGGCGTCCGGCTTCCAGAGCTTCCAGTTCCGCCTCATCGAGCAGAAGCTCGGGCTGGTGGACCAGCGCCGCGTGCCGTTCGAGAAGACGCCGTACTTCCGGCGGCTGTCGCCCGCGCACCGGCGGCTCGTGCTCGCGGCGGGCGGGGCGCCGTCCTTGTTCACGCTCGTCGAGCGCTGGCTCGAGCGCACGCCTTTCACCCGCCTGGGCGGCTTCGACTTCTGGCGCGAGTACCGCAAGGCCGTCGGCGCGATGCTCGTTCGCGACGAGAAGACGATCCGGGACAGCGCGCCGTCGCCGGAGGACCTGGACCGGGAGCTCAAGACCCTGGCCGGCACGCGCGAGAGCTTCGAGGGCCTGCTCGATCCCGAGAGGCACGCGCTGCTGACGCGCGAGGGTGCCTGGCGCCTGTCGCACGCCGCGACGCGCTCGGCGCTGCTCATCCAGCTTTACCGCGACCGGCCCATCCTGCACGAGCCGTTCCGCCTCCTCGAGAAGCTCGTCGAGGTCGACGAGCAGTTCGCGCTGTGGCGCACCCGCCACGCGATCATGGTGCACCGGATGATCGGCACCAAGATCGGGACCGGCGGCTCGTCGGGACATCAGTACCTGATGAAGGCGGCGAGCTCGCATCGCGTGTTCGGGGATCTGTTCAACCTGTCCACCTTCCTGATCCCACGCTCGGCGCTGCCGAAGCTTCCGAAGAGGGCCGCCGCCGCGCTGGGCTTCGCGCACGAGGCGGCGTGAGCCTCAAGGAGCACTACTCGGCGTTTTTCAAGGGGCTCGGCTCGCGCCTGCATTTCTGCGCGCACAGCCATCACCCGTGGCCGGACTGCACGCGCGACGCGGTGCTGGCGTGCTGGGATGACGCGGCGTCCCGGACGGACGAGAAATGGGACCTCGTGTTCGAGTCGGTCGTTCCCGCCGCGCAGCGGGCCGTCGCCGAGGCCTTGGGCTGGCCGTCGCCGGACCTGATCGTTTTCGCGCCGAACACGCACGAGTTCGTGCTGCGCCTGCTGTCCTGCCTCCCGACGGGGCGGCCCCCGCGGATCCTGACCACCGATTCCGAGTTCCACTCCTTCGCGCGCCAGGCCGCGCGCCTCGAGGAGGACGGCGCGGCGGTCGAAAGGATCGCGGTCGAGCCGTTTTCGACCTTTCCCGCCCGCTTCGCCGCGGCGGCGAAGGCCGGCGCGCGCGACCTCGTATTCCTGAGCCAGACGTTCTTCAACTCGGGCCATCGCCTGAGCGAGGCCGACCTGCTCGCGATCTCCGCCGCCGCGCCGGAGAAGGCCCTCGTCGTCGTGGACGGCTATCACGCCTTCATGACCGCGCCGCTCGACCTCTCGCGGCTCGCGCCCCGGATTTTTTATCTCGCGGGGGGCTACAAGTACGCGCAGGCGGGCGAGGGGGTTTGCTTCCTCGCGGTTCCTCCAGATTGCGCGCTGCGGCCGGCGAACACGGGCTGGTTCGCCGACTTCGCGGCTTTGCAGAAGCCGATCACGGCGCCCGTCGGCTACGCGGCCGGGGCGGCGCGCTTCTGGGGCTCGACCTTCGATCCGTCGGGTTTGTACCGGTGGAACGCCGTGACGGCGTGGCGGCGGGCGCAGGGGCTGAGCGTCGACAAGTCCGACGCGCGCGTCCGCGCGCTGCAGCGCGGCTTTTTATCGCGCCTGGCGCGCGTCGCGCGCGGGCCGTTGAGGACGGAGGCGCTCGTGTCGTCCGAGCTGACGCGCCTCGGCCACTTCCTGACCTTTCGCGTGGACGGCGCGCCGGCGGTCTCGAAGCGGCTCGCCGCCGATTCCGGCGTGCTCACCGACGCGCGCGGCGACCGCCTGCGCTTCGGCTTCGGCCTCTAT
>JAHFCD010000424.1 GCA_023249695.1 Elusimicrobiota bacterium | reverse complement strand
CGACGCCGAGATCAACGCGGCCGTCGCGGCGATCGTCGCCGCCCTCGCCAAGGAACTCGGCGCGAGCCTGCGGGGCTGATCCGTGCAGGCCTCCCTCCAGAGTCTTAAGCAGCTCGAGGCCCTCGTCAAGCAGGCGTCCGAAGCCCTGCAGAAGCTCGGCTCCGAGAACCGGAAGTTCAAGGACGTCCTGCGCCGCCTCGAGACGGAGAACAAGGCCCTCAACGAGGAGCTCAAGACCGCCCGCCTGACGCTCGCGCGGCACGAGCGCCTGAAGGTCCGCCTGACCCGGCTCACCGACAAGCTGGCGAAAATCGGATGATGAACGAAAAGGTCGAGGTGCAGATCGGGAACCGGCGCCTCGTCGTCGAGATCGAGGGCCTGACCCCGCTCGAGATCAGCGTGCTCGCCCAGAAGGTCTCCGAGCGCCTGACCGAGATGCAGAACCAGTCCAAGATGGCCGACACCTCGAAGATCGCCCTCCTCGTCGCGCTGTCCTTCGCCGCCGAGCTCGACAAGGAGCGCTCGGCGCACGACCTCACCCAGCGCCTTCTCGAAAACAAGGCCGAGGCGCTGTCGAAGTCCCTGCGCGAGTCGCTCCAGGCCGGCTCCGACACGGGCGAATGAGCGAGCTTTTCTCGGCGGGCGCGGACGCCCGGCCGCTGGCGGCCCGGATGGCGCCGCGCACGCTCGACGAATTCGCGGGGCAGGCGGCGCTGCTGGGGCCGGGGAAGCTTCTCCGGCGTCTCGTGGAGAGCAAGCGCTTCACGTCGGCGATCTTCTTCGGCCCGCCCGGCTGCGGTAAGACCGCCTTGGCGCGGTACATCGCGGAGCATTCCAACGCGGAAGTGGTGGAGCTCAACGCGGTGACGGCGGGCGTCGCGGATATCAGGAAAGCGGTGGAGCAGGCGAAGTACTCGGCGACCCTCGGCCGAAAAACATTATTGCTGGTCGACGAGATACACCACTTCAATAAAACGCAGCAGGACGCGCTGCTGCCGTCGGTCGAGCGCGGGGACGTGCTCCTGATCGGGATGACGACGGAGAACCCGGGGTTTTACGTGAACGCGGCGCTGAGGTCTCGTGTGACTGCCTTTGAGTTCATGCCGGTGCCGGAGGCGGAACTTGAGAAGATTCTTCAGAACGCCATCAACGACAAAGAGAGGGGCGTCTCGTCACTGCGGGTCATTATGACGCCCGAGGCCTCGGCTCACCTCATACGGCAGTCTGGCGGGGACGCGCGGCGGCTATTGAACGCATTGGAGATCGCCGCGCTGACGACGGCGGCTGACGGCGACGGCGAACGACGGGTGAACCTTGCGGTCGCCGAAGAATCCATACAGAAACGGCAGATTCGGTACGACAAGAAATCGGACGATCATTACGATCACATCTCGGCGTTCATCAAATCGATGCGCGGATCTGACCCCGATGCCTCCCTTTACTGGATGGCGAAGATGCTCGAGGCGGGGGAGGAGCCCCGGTTCATCGCGCGGAGGATTCTGATCGCCGCGTCCGAGGACGTGGGCAATGCCGACTTCCGCGCGTTGTTGGTCGCCGAGGCGGCGTTTCGGGCGGTCGAAGTATTGGGAATGCCGGAGGCGCGGATTACGCTCGCGCAGGCGGTGACCTTCGTCGCTTGCGCGCCGAAGTCGAACGCGGCTTATCTCGCCATCGACAAGGCGTCGGCCGAGGTGCGCGAAGGGCCGTCGCGCGAGGTGCCTTTGCCGCTGCGCGACGCGAACATGGACGCGAAGGAACGCGGCCACGGGCAGGGCTATAAATATCCCCACGATTTCCCGGGGCATTATACGCCGCAGACTTATATGCCCGATCCCGTACGCTTCTACGAACCGACGGAGCAGGGCGACGAGAAGCGCATCGCCGAGCGCCTGAAGTCCCTGCGCGGCTAGCGAAACGCCGGGTCGAGGACGCGCTTGTAGGCGGCGCAGTTGTCCGCGTCGCACATTTCCTGTGAGACGGTCCGCGCGAGAAACTCCGTCGCGTTGCCGTCCTTGCCGTAGCCGTGGCTGCTGATCTTCCACTGGTAGCAGGTCGGGCTGCCGCACGGGGGCTTCTCGTAGGGGTACGGCGTGCTCAGGCTTTGCGGCCGCGAGCCGTTCCAGAACGAGAAGGAGCGGAAGGCCTCGGCGACGGCGGGCTGGCTTTGCGGGGCGAAGCCCTGGACGAGCACGGCGACCGAGTAGAACATGTGCACGGTCTCGTGAAGGATCGTGTTCGCGTACTGGTCCTGCTTGAAGAGCTGGGAGAAGTTTCGGGAATTGCGCCCGATGTCCTTGACCGAACGCGAGTCCCCCACCTCGAAGGTCCCGCCGATCATCGCGCCGTCGGTGATGTCGGGCGCCCAGGCGCCCGCGGCGCCGCCGGTCACCGGCTTGATGGCGATCTTTCCGGTCTTGATCATCCCCTCGAGCGTTTGGGCCGCTTCCTTCAGCTTCTTCTCATCGTAGGCCTCGGAGGACCCGTCGGGCTTGGCGCGCGAGCCGAACAGGATCGCGAAGCGATCCTTCGCGGCGCCCGACGATCCCACCTCGCGTATCGCCGCGAGCACGATCTCCTTCTCGGGGCCCGAGGAGCTCTCGCCGGCGCTCGGCCCCGACGGCGACGGGCCGCCCGTCAGGCCCGACAGATCAATTTTTTGGGCGTTCGCGCCGAGCGCGGCGGCGAGAAGGACGACGGCCGGAATCAGGCGCCTCATACGGTCTCAGCATAACCCCGAAGCCCTCACCTTTCAAGGCCTGAATTTCCCTCGCGCCGGGATGATCGTGACGATCCAAGGTCGCCCGCACCGAAGACCCATGGTCCGCGGAACCCCTTACAATCCGGGGTTGGGTAAGTAAATTCTGTTGATATTTATCTTCGATAACGCGTTTTTCTCGTCGGGGACGTGTCTGTTGTTGAGGATAATTCGCGTGTATGCCTTCGAAACATGCGAAATCGTCCT
>JAHFCD010000423.1 GCA_023249695.1 Elusimicrobiota bacterium | reverse complement strand
CTATTTGACCGCTTCACCCTCAGGTTTTCGCGAAGCGAAAACCCTGGCGCCGAAGGCGCCATGCCGTTCAAATAGAGATATCCTCGTTCGATTATCTTGAGATAAACCTGTCTCCCATCCGCCGCCCGAAACCCCGTGAACATGGAGTTACTGACTCCCAAGTTCATGGGGTTATAACGGATGAACCGGGCGTTTTGCCGGCCGGGCTAAGCCGCCTTCGCCGGGACCGTCAACGCCGCCACGAGCTCGACGAGCTTCTCCATGTCGATGGGCTTGCGGACGCAGCCGGCGGGGTTTCCGGTCGCCGTGCCGGCCTCGGCCTTCCGCTGAAACAGCGCGTCCGACGTGCATATCACGACGGGAAGCGTCGCGTAGCGAGGATCGGAGCGAAGCTGAAACAGGACCTCCGTGCCGGTCATCTTCGGCATGTTGTGGTCCAGGATCACCAGGTCGTAGCGGCCGTGCGCGATCTTGTCCAGCGCCTCGGGCCCGTCGCTCGCGGTGGCGCAGGCGTGGCCTTTTCCCGCCAGGACGTCCTGGAGCAACGAGCGGACCGCGGCATCGTCGTCGATCACGAGGATATTGCTCATGCGGGGCCTCTCAGCGCGCCTTTCTCACGGCTGACACGAAGTATGAGGGGCAAGCGCCCTCGGGTCAAGAGTCAAATCGGTAAAAAAGACCTCGAATAAGCTGCCGATTATTCCGCGTTTTTAAAAAATAAAGCTTATTTTTTAAACGGAATTAACATAGCGCTCTAGTCGCCGAGGACCGACTCCGGCCGCAGGAAGTGACAGGTGTAGCCTTCCGGAAGCCTCTCGAGATAGTCCTGGTGGTCCTCTTCGGCCTTCCAGTACTGGTCGGCCTTCTTGACCTCGGTGACGATCGGCGCACCCCATTTTCCCTTCGTGTTCAGGCGCGCGATGAAGGCCTCGGCCGACTTCTTCTGGGCGTCGCTGTGGTAGAAGATCGCCGACCGGTACGAGCTGCCCTTGTCGTTGCCCTGGCGGTCCTTCGTCGTCGGGTCGTGCATGCGGAAGTACCAGCGCAGGAGCTGCTCGAACGGGAGCTTCGACGGGTCGTACTCGACGCGCACGGCCTCGGCGTGGCCCTCGTGGTTGCGGTAGGTCGCGTTGACGACCTTGCCGCCGGCGTAGCCGACGTCGGTGTGGAGCACGCCGGGAATCTTCCTCAAGATATGCTGCATGCCCCAGAAGCAGCCGCCCGCCAGCTCGACCGTCTCGGTCTTCGCGGGCGCGGCCTTGGCCTGCTCCTTGCGCGCGGCCTCCACCTTGTTGAACAGCGGCAGGTACTGGCCGTAGCCCTCGGCCTGGAGCTTGTCGACGGGGATGAAGCGCAGCGACGCGGAGTTGATGCAGAAACGCAGGCCGCCCTTGTCCGCGGGGCCGTCGTCGAAGACGTGGCCCAGGTGGCTGTCGCCGTGCTTGGAGCGGACCTCGGTGCGAATCATGCCGTACTCGCGGTCCTTCTTCTCGACGACGTTGGCGGCGTCGATGGGCTTCGTGAAGCTCGGCCAGCCCGTGCCGGAGTCGAACTTGTCGGTCGAGGAGAACAGCGGCTCGCCGCTCGCGATGTCCACGTAGATGCCGGGCGCGTGGTTGTTCCAGAAGGCGTTGTGGAACGCGGGCTCGGTGGCCGCGTTGCAGACCACGGCGAACTGCTCCGGGGTCAGCTTCTTCTTGAGCTCGTCCTGCGAAGGCTTGGAGTAGGTCATTTTGGTCTCCTTCTTATGGGGGGCCGGCGCGGCGTGAACGGCGGCCGGCGCCAGAATCAGCGCGACGAGTAGCGTCATCATTCGGGTCATCATAGCACTCATGAGTGAAGGGCCGGCCCCGAGGATTACACCTTGGTCTAGGTGTCAGGCCTACCGGTAATGACAGTATTCCGCCTCGATCTCGGAAATACTGTCATTACCGGTAGGCCTGACACCATCAAATCGCCAAATGGTAGGATCAAAATAATGGGAAATGGAACGGTCGGATTCGGCGCGGCGCTGCTCGGGGGGCTCGTGTCCTTCCTGTCGCCGTGCGTGCTTCCCTTGGTCCCGGGCTACATCTCCTTCATGTCCGGGCTGACGCTCGAGGAGCTGTCGGCCGGAGGCGACGACCGGGAGCGGATGCGGCACGCGGGCTGGGAGTCCCTGTTCTTCGTCGCCGGGTTCTCGCTGATCTTCACCTTGCTCGGCGCGACGGCGACCACGATCGGCCGCCTGCTGGCCGAGCACGCGGCAATCGTCAGCAAGGTCGCCGGAACCATCGTCATCCTGTTCGGCCTGCACCTGACCGGGCTCCTGCCGATCAAGTGGCTGTACTATCAAAAGCGCGCCGACACCGCGGCCTTCAAGCCCGGCTACGCCGGCTCCTTCTTCATGGGCTTGGCCTTCGCTTTCGGCTGGACCCCATGCATCGGCCCGATCCTGTCGGGCATCCTCGCCCTCGCCGCGACGCGCGAAACCGTCGGCCAGGGCATGGCCCTGCTGTTCGTCTACTCGCTCGGCCTGGGCATCCCGTTCGTGATCACGGGGTTCGCGGTGACCCGGTTCATGCGCTTCTTTATGGGCTACAAGAAATACATCCGGGCCGGCGAGATCGCCGCCGGCGCCCTGCTCGTCGCGATCGGCCTTCTGATCTTCCTCGATAAGCTCGCGATGCTCAACCGCTACACGCCAAAATTTCTGGAACGGTTCCTGATGTGAGGAAGAACATCGTCCGCTTCGCCGTCATCGCCGCCGTCGCCCTCGCGTGGTCCTGCACGCCGTCCGCCCCCTCCGGCCCGCCCGAAGCCGCCGCCGCGCTGACGGGCAAGACCTTCGACGGCAAGTCCGCGTCGCTGTCCGATCACGCGGGCAAGGTCGTGCTCGTGGATTTCTGGGCCACCTGGTGCGACCCGTGCAAGGCGGAGATTCCGGAGCTCGTGAAGCTGCAGGAGAACCTCGGGCCCAAGG
>JAHFCD010000422.1 GCA_023249695.1 Elusimicrobiota bacterium | reverse complement strand
CGTCCAGCAGGCCGCGTCCGTGCGCCTGGGCTTCAACCCCGACGCGACGATGAAGCACCTGCAGGCCCTGTTCGAGGATGGGAAGATCACGTACCACCGCACCGACTCGACCGCCCTGTCGCCCGAGGGCCTCGCCGAGGCGCGCGCGGTCATCAAGAAGGATTTCCCCCCTGAATACCTGCCGAAGGCGCCCGTCGTCCACGCGACCAAGGCCGCCAACGCCCAGGAGGCCCACGAGGCCATCCGCCCGACGCACGCGGAGTCGGGCCCGGACGCCCTGGGAAGCGGCGACGCGGGCAAGCTCTACCGCCTGATCTGGCAGCGCTTCATCGCGTGCCAGATGGCGCCGGGCCGGGACCAGATCACGACCATCGACGTCGCCTGCGCGCCGGACGCCTGGAAGACCGAAAAAGGCGAGATGGTCCCGATGGGTATTTTCCAGGCGAAGGGAAAGGTCCTGCTCTTCGACGGCTGGCGCCGGCTCGCCGGCGAGGACGCCACCGAAGAGGCCAAGCGCAAGGCTCCCAAGGGCGGAGAGGAGGCCGACGACGACGAAAGCGACGGCGAGCTGCCGATGCTGAACCCGGGCGACGGCCTGACCTTGCTCGATCTCGCCGCGTCCGAGCGCTCGACCAAGCCCCCGCCCCGCTACACCCAGGCCTCCTTGATCAAGAAGCTCGAGGCCGAGGGCATCGGCCGGCCGTCCACGTACGCCGCCATCATGCGCGTGATCCTGGAGCGCGGCTATGTTAAGGAAGAGAAGCGGAAGCTGCACGCCACGCCGCTCGGGCTGAACGCCTCGGATTTCCTCGTGCGGAACTACTCCGGCAACTTCATCGACATGGACTACACCGCCCGCCTGGAGGACGACCTCGACAAGATCGCGCGCGGCGAGGCGTCGTGGGAAAAGGTCGTGACCGAGGCGAGCTTCGCCGTCATCGCGCTGGCCCGCCGCGCCGGGCTCTGGTACGATCCGCTGGTGCCGCGCCCGCCTCGAAAAAATACGGCTTGACGTTTTCGCGGCGTTATGTATAATTATTCACAGTGATGAATAAATATACAGACAGGGCCGAGGGCAAGGCCGCGCGCCAGACCGCGATCCTCGAGGCGATCACGCAGGAGCCGGTCGCGACGCAGAACGACCTTGTCCGGTGCCTCAAGAAACGCGGCATCGGCGCGACCCAGGTCTCCATCTCCCGCGACATCGCCGAGCTCGGCCTCGTGAAGGCGGGCGGCGTGTACCGGCCCGCGACCGGCGAGGCCGCGCACGACGCCGAGATGCCCCTGCGCACCTTCGTGCGCAGCGTCGTCGCGGCCGGGCCCAACCTGACCGTGATCCGCTGCGACACGGGCACCGCCCCGCGCGTCGGCCTCGTCCTCGACGGCCTGGCCCAGCCCGGGCTCGTCGGCACGCTCGCCGGCGACGACACCGTTTTCGTCGCCGGCGACTCCGCCGCCGCGCAGAAGCGCCTGATCGATTTTCTGACCTCGAGGATGACCAACTGATATGAAGAAAAAACCCCTCATCGTGCTCGCCTTCAGCGGCGGCCTGGACACCACCTTCTGCGTGCTGTGGCTCAAGAAGGAGCTTGGCGCGGACGTGATCACCGCGACCGTCGACACCGGCGGCTTCTCCGAGTCGGAGCTGGCGACGATCGCGTCCCGCTCGAAGGCGCTCGGCGCCCTGAAGCACTTCACGCTCGACGGCCGCGCCGAGGTGTTCTCGCGCTTCGCCGTCCCGCTGATCCAGGGCAACATCCTGCGCGGCCGAGTCTACCCCCTGTCGGTGGCGGCCGAACGCGTCCTGCAGGCCGAGCTGGTGGCGCGCGTCGCCAAAGAGGTCGGGGCGGACGGCGTCTGCCACGGCTCGACGGGCGCGGGCAACGACCAGGTGCGGTTCGACGCGGTGTTCCAGGTGCTGCTGCCCGGAGTGAAGGTGCACACGCCGATCCGGGATCTCGGGTTGTCGCGCCAGCAGGAGACGGATTACCTCGCCAAGGAAGGCGTGGCCGTTCCCGCTAAGACGACCGCGTACTCGGTGAACGCCGGGCTGTGGGGCACCACCGTCGGCGGCGGCGCCACGCACGATCCGTGGGCCGAGATCCCCGACTCCGTGTTCCCCGCCGCCTCCGAGAAGGCGCCGGCCGAAGGCCAGGACGTCGTCATCGGCTTCGAGAAGGGCGTGCCGGTCTCGCTCGACGGAAAGAAGATGGAAGGCGTCGCGCTCGTCGGCGCGCTCCACGCGCTCGGCCGCAAGTACGCCGTCGGCCGCGGCGTGCATATGGGCGACACCATCCTCGGTATTAAGGGAAGGATTGGATTTGAAGCCCCGGCGCCGCTGATGCTGATCGCCGCGCACAACGAGCTCGAGAAGCTCGTGCTCACGCGTTGGCAGGGATTCTGGAAGAACCAGGCCGGCGAGTTCTACGGCCAGATGCTCCACGAAGGGCTCTACTTCGATCCCGTCATGCGCGACATCGAGGCCATGATCAAGTCGAGCCAGGAGACGGTGACCGGCGAGGCGCGCGTGCGCCTGCGCGCGGGACATTTCGATGTCACGGGCGTGAAGAGCCCGTTCTCCATGATCGCCGGCGCCGCGACTTACGGCGAGACGACCAAGCTGTGGACCGGCGACGAGGCCGCGGGCTTCTCCAAGCTCCACGCCCTCCCGATGACGTTGGCGGCCCGCGCGCGCGCGGAGAAGGTGCCCTCATGAAAGTCACGCTCGACAAGATCGCGTCCACGACTCGAAACGCCAAGATCCCGCGCGAGGTGCTCCTCTCCGAGGACATCGTCGCGAAGGAAGGCATGGTTCTCGCCGTCCGCGTCGTCGGCACCAAGACGGTGTACAACACGCTCGAGGACGTCCACGGCCGCATGATCGGGCTCAACGACGGCGACATCATCGCCGCCGTGCGCGGCGCGCGCCGCGCCCTGCGCGGCTACGCGGGCCACGTCCCGGCGAGAC
>JAHFCD010000421.1 GCA_023249695.1 Elusimicrobiota bacterium | reverse complement strand
CGGTCTCCCGGCCGTCGGGGTCGTTGCGGTGAGCGAGGGCTGTCTCGAGGACGGTCTCGGGGCCGATGGGAGGATTTTCCTGGGGCAGGTAGCCGGCCTTGGCGCCGCGCTTCCACTCGATCGAGCCGCCCTCGAGCTCTTCATCGCCGAGGATCATCTTAAACAGCGTGGTTTTTCCCGCGCCGTTGGGTCCCACCAGGGCGTAGCGGTCCCCCGCGTTGAGCTGAAGCTCGGCGCCATCGTAGAGGATTTGGTCGCCGAAGGATTTTTTGAGGCCGCGGACGGAGATCACGAGGACATTTTACCTTCTCTGGAGCCTCGTCCGCGCGGGCCTTTCGGCCCATGTTCGAGATTTCGTCAAACAGGCTTCACGCGGCCTCCATGGGCCGGCGCGGAGGCGCTTGATATCCTGACGCGTCATGAAAACCGCACTGCTCCTCGCGCCGCTCGCGCTGTCGGCCGGCTGCTTCGCCGCGCGCCCCGATTTCCGGATCCGCGGCGGCGTGCGCTCCGCGCTGAAGCGCCACACGAGCGTCAGCGGCCTGCGCACCACGGTCGACGCCTCCGGCGGCGTCGTCACGCTGCGCGGGACGGCGGACTACGGCGCTCAGAAGGACCTCGCCTCCGAGTACGCGGCCGAGGTCCAGGGCGTCAAGGGCGTCGTCAACTTGATGACGGTCCGCTAGCCCTGCACGTCACGCCGCCGACATAAAACCGTGGCGCCGCGCGCATGGCCGCGCGAAAAAACTCCTGATAACATAAGCCTACCTTTCCAACATCCCATGAAAACCATAATGATGCTGACCGTCGTAGCGACGTTCGCGCTGACCGGCGCCTGGATCGCGGGGACGGCGCGGGCCGCCCGGCTCCGCCACGACAGCGTCAGCGGCTTCTACGCCGAGGGCGACCTCGCCGCCCGCGCCGTCGCGCCGCTCGCGGCGGACCCGCTCGCGACGCTGAAGAGCTTGGCCGCCGAGTGCGCGGCCGCGGCGGCGAAGCTGAGGCCGGCTCAGCGCCCGTCGAGGGAACGGCGCAGGCGCGCCTTCGCCTCGGGCGACAGGTCCGGCCCCCCTTCGGGGGCGCGCGCGGCGCCGTGGCGGATCAGCGCGAACTGAGCCAGGACCCGGCGGCAGACCTCGCAGACCCCCAGGTGGATGCGGACGTGCAGGCCGAGCGGGCGTCCGGAATCGAGCGCCTCGGAGAGGAGACGGGAGACCTCGCGGCAGGACGGCAGAAGGCTCACGCGGCCTCCGGGGCGAAGTGGGAACGCTCGAGGCAGCGGCGCAGGCGCAGGCGCGCGCGGTAGAGAAGGACGGCGAGATGGCCCGGAGGAACGCCAAGCGCCTCCGCCGCGTCCTTCGGCGCCAAACCCTCCATTTCGCGCAGGATGAACGCGCGGGCGACGTTCTCGGACAGCGCGTCCAGGCAGCGGCGAAGGGCGGCGGAGAATTCCGCGGTCTCGGCTTTGCGCGCGGGCTCGCCGCCCCAGTCGCGGGGGGCCGAGGAGGCGGACCAATGGCGGCCGTCGAAAAATTCGTTCTGGGGGTCGGACTCCTCGTCGGACGGGAGCAGGGGGACGTCCTTCGCCTGGCGGCGGTAAAACTCGAAGATCTTGTTGCGCAGGATGCCGGTCATCCAGGTCAGCTCGGAGGAGTCGCCCTTGAAGCGGTCGCGGGATTTGAGGGCGGTGAGGAAGGTGTCCTGGATTAAATCCTCGGCGGAGGACTCGTCGCGGACGCGGGAGAGGGCGTAGCGGAAGAGGCGAGTTCCATAGGCGTCCACCCACGTGTTGGGGTCGGTCAACGGACCTCCACGACGAGGCCGGCGTCGGAGAGGAAAGAGAACAGATTCCGCGCGGCCGCTTCGTCGAGGCTCTCGGCGGCGGCCAGCGCTTCGGACAGCGGACGGCCCACGGATAACGCCTTGAAGGCGGATGCTTCCGGGGCGGCGAGGAGACGAGAAAAGACCGGGGTGCCGCCGCTTTTATAGAGGAGGACCTGCTGACGGCCGGACCAGTCCGACGGCTTCAACGGAGTGTCATCCGCGCGGTCCCGCTTCCACAGACCGTGGACCTGATGCGAAAAGGACAAGAAGATCAGGGCGGAGCCGAAGACGAGGATCGAATCTTTTTTGACGGCAACAGAGAGTTTTTTCGGCGCGAGACCGGCGTGGGGCGCGGCGTGAAAAAGCTCCTTAAACGACCACTCCAAACTCCCGAGATCGCCGATGAACGGAGCGTGGGAGCCGAAGCGGGTCAGGAGAAAATCGGGGAAGGACGAGCCGTAATCAGACAGATTGTACGACACGGACGGAACGGAGCGGGCGTAGATCCTGCATGCCTCCAAAAATTCCTCATCCCCCAGCATCCTCCAGCACGCCTCGAACGTTTCGCCGAGGGCCTCGGTCATGCGAGCGGGGTAGGCGCCGCGGTAAACCTCGACGGCTTCCGCCGACGTGAGTTTCCCGCCGCCCCGAACGGCGGCGACGAGGGCGGAATCGGCTTCGCCGATTGCCGACGACGTGAATTGTTTCTGGAGAAGCTCAAGCGGGGAGGGCATGGACCTCCGCGGCGATGCCGATGGCTTTGACGGCCTCGGCCTCAAGACCATCCCAATCGGGCAGCGCCTCGTCCCACTCGATGAGGACCGGCGTTTTCGGAACGCGGCGGATCACGCGGCGATACAACTCCCAGACCGGATCGGTCGGGGCGCGGGAGTGGGTGTCGAACAGGAACGACCCCATGTCGGAATAGCCGCCCAGGTGGATCTGCGCGATCAGATCGCTCGGGATCGCGTCGACGAAATCCTCGGCTTTGAAGCCGTGATTGGAGGCGCTCACGAAGACATTGTTCACGTCCAACAAGATCTTGGAGCCGGATCGCTTCGCGATCGAGACGATAAATTCCTCTTCCTTCATCTCGGAGGCTTGATAGGTCAGATAGCTCGACACGTTCTCGAGGGCGAGGGGAC
>JAHFCD010000021.1 GCA_023249695.1 Elusimicrobiota bacterium | reverse complement strand
AGGCCCGCGTCCTCGAGCGACATGCGAATGGCCCCCTGCATGGTCTCCATGTTCGGGTGCGTCACGTGCCAGCCGTCGGAGTTGGTGCCGAAGCCGAGGATCTCCGCATAGATGCGCGCGCCGCGCGCGCGGGCGTGCTCGAGCTCCTCGAGGATCAAGGTTCCGGCGCCTTCGCCGATGACCAAGCCGTCCCGGTCGCGGTCGAACGGGCTCGGCGTGGTGTGCGGGGCCTCGTTCTTCGTGCTCGTGGCGAACAGGGTATCGAAGACCGCGGCCTCGGTAGGGCTGAGCTCCTCGGCGCCGCCGGCGATCATGATGGTCTGCTTGCCGGTCTTGATCGCCTCATAGGAATAGCCGATGCCCTGGCTGCCCGAGGTGCATGCGCTCGACGTCGTGATGATGCGGCCCTTGGCCTTGAAGAAAATGCCGATGTTGACGGGAGCGGTGTGGCCCATCATCCGGATGTAGGTCGTCGCGGTGATGCCGTCGGTGCTGAGATTCTCGATCATGCGCGCGAAATCGCCGACGGCCTTGGTGCCGCCGGTGGAAGAGCCGAATGCGACGCCGGTGGCGCCGCTGGCGATGACCGGCGCGCCGAGCAGCCCGGCGTCCTCGAGCGCCATCTCCGAGGCGCGCACCGCCAGGATCGCGACGCGGTCCATGCTGCGGGTGTGCTTGCGCGCGTAGCGCTCCGGGGGCAGATCGAAATCGGCCGCGGGCGCGGCCAGGTTGGTGTTCAGGCCTTTGTACTTGGCCCAATCGTCCATCCGCACGACGGCGTTCTTCATCGCCTTGAGTCGCGCCGACACGGTCGGCCAGCCGCAGCCCAAGGGCGAGATGCCGGCCATGCCGGTGACGACCACTCGTTTCGCCGTCATGCGCTCAATCCCCCGTTAACGCTGATGACCTGGCGCGTGATGTACGCCGCGCCTTCGCTCATCAGATATCCGACCAAGGAGGCCACTTCCTCGGCCGTCCCGAAACGCCGCAGCGGGATCATCGCCTTGATGTCCTCGCCGACCTCCGTGGTCATGTCGGTCGTGATGACGCCCGGCGCCACGCAGTTGACCGTGATCGCGCGCTTGGCCAGCTCGAGCGCGAGGGCCTTGGTCGCGGCGATGACGCCACCCTTGGCCGCGCTGTAGTTGACCTGGCCGCGGTTGCCGACGAGTCCGGAGACCGAGGCCATCGTGATGATGCGGCCGGGCGCGCGGCGGTGCACCATGGGCATGATCAGGGGCTGCAGGACATTGTAGAAGCCGTCGAGGTCGGTGCGCAGCACGATGTCCCACTCGTCGCCGGTCATGGCCGGGAACGCGTTGTCGCGGGCGAGCCCGGCGTTGAGCACCACGCCGTAATAGCAGCCGTGCTCGGCCACGTCGGCCAGCAGGGCCGCCGCCGACTCCGCGCGCTGCGCGACGTCGAACTGCAGGACCCGGGAAAGGCGGCCCATCGCGCGGATCTGCGCCGCCACTTCGTCGGCTTCGGCGCGGGCGGAGCGGCAGTGCACGACGACGTCGTAGCCGTCGCGAGCCAGGCGCAGCGCGCAGGCCTTGCCGATGCCGCGGCTGGAGCCGGTGACGAGGATGCTGGGGTTCATTGCGCTTGCTCCGCGAGGTAGGCGGGAAGGTCGTCCACCTCATAGACCGTCAGATTGGAGACGACGAAAGGCTCCGTCTCGCCGGCGTCCCGCAAGGAGCATTCCACGACGCTGAGGCTTCCCGGCTCGTGCAGAACCTTCTTGACCCCGATGCGCAGGACCGTGCCGACCGCGAAACGCGGCGTGCGGGAGGCATAGCTCCGGGTCCCCAGCAGGAAGCCGATCTTGACGGGCCGTCCCGCCGCGATCGCCTCCGCGCCCGCGTACGCCGCCACCGCCTGGGCCATGTACTCGATGCCGACCCAGGCGTTGACCGCCGTGCCGTCGCAGAACAGGCTGTCGGGCCTCACCACGACCTCGGCCTCGAAATAATCCTCGCTGACCGAAACCACCCGGTCGATCATGATCATCGGAGACGCGTGCGGCAGGAGCCGGGCCACGGGCCAGTCCTTGAGCTCGGAAAGGATCATCGGCCCCGTCCGAGGAGCAAGGTCGAGTTGCTGCCGCCGAAGCCGAAGGAGTTGGTCATCGCCGTGTTCAGCGGGCGGCCGAGACGGGCGTCGGCCGGGACCAGGGCCAGACGCGGGAGCGCGGGGTCTTGCTCTCCGTCCCAGAGATGGGGCGGCAGCCGGCCTTCGGGGTTCTCCGGCCCCAGAAGCAGCCAGCAGACCGCGGCCTCCAGGACGCCGGCGGCGCCCAGCGCGTGGCCGGTGAGGGGCTTGGTCGAGCCGCAGGGCACGTCGCCGCCGAGCACGGCGGCCACGGCGAGCGATTCCATCGAGTCGTTGAGCGGCGTGGCGGTGCCGTGCAGGTTCAGGTAATCGACCGCCCGCGGCTCCAAGCCCGCGCGGTCCAGGGCCTGGCGCATCGCGCTATTAGCACCGCGGCCGTCCGGCCGCGGTGCGGAGATGTGATGGGCGTCGGAAGATTCGCCGCCGCCGAGCAGGCGCGCGCCGCGGCCTTCCCGCGTCACGAGGAAAAGCGCCGCGCCTTCGCCGATGTTGATGCCCTTGCGGTTCTTGCTGAAGGGGTTGCAGCGCTCTCCGCTCACGGCCTCGAGGGCGGTGAAGCCGGCCAAGGTGGAGCGGCAGAGCGCGTCCGCGCCCCCGGCCAGGACCGCGTCGCAGAGCCCCAGCGCCAGGAGGCGCCGGGCGCTCAGCAGAGCCTTCGCGCTCGAGGAGCAGGCCGTCGAGATGGTGTAGGCGGGCCCGCTCAAGCCGAGCTCCCGGCTGAGGAACTCCGACGGCGAGCCGATTTCCAATTGGCCGTAGTGGAATCCCGCCGGGAACGCGCCGTCGGCGCCTCGCCCGAGGAAAGCCTCCTCGCCCTCGGCGATGCCGGAGGTGCTGGTTCCCATGATGACGGCGACGCGGTCCGGTCCGAAACGCCGGATCGCCGCGTCAACGGGGCCGCGGATCTGGTCGAGCGCGGCCTGCAGCAGGCGGTTGTTGCGGCTTTGGAAGCGAGGCTCGGCGGTGCGCAGGGCCGGGGGTTCCCGCAGGCCGGGGGCGGCGCCGTTGAGCAGGGAGCCAAGCACTTCGCTTGGGCCGCTGCCCAAGGAACAGACGATGCCGAGCTCGTTTAGGACGCAGTCACTCATTGCTCAATTCCAGGGTCTTGATGATGATCTTATAGCCGACGGCTCGGTCTTCGACCTCGATCGGGTCGGTGAAGCGATCCCCGAGATAGGTGATGGCGATGGTCACTTTGCCGTGGTCGAGGAGCTCGCGTCTTCCGGGCTGGAGATTGAGCTCCCAGCCCGGAAGCAGCGCCGGACGAAGCGCCTCGACGGGCCAGTATACCAGTTGCGTTTGGCGCAGGATATCCTCGACCGGAAGCATCCGGGGCACGGAGGCGTCCAGCTCCTTCGTCACCGCGACCCCGTCCCAGCTCAACGCGACGAGGCGATTGCCCAGCGGGCCCATTCCCACCACCGTGAAAACCGAGGAGCTGATCTCGACGACGCCCAGGGCGTCGTAGCGCGATGAGCCTTTGACGAGGCTGATCTGCTGAGTCATCGTCGCGTGGAAGCCCGCCTCGCGCGGGGACAGCAAAGGGGACCCGCGCACCGCCTTGGGCGGCGCGGGACGAGGGGCCGGCGCGGGCGCCGGCTTCAAGGTCGCGCAGCCCCAGAGTCCGGCCAGCGCCAAGGCTCCTAGACGGCGCACAATTCCTCGAGCAGCGCGAGCCGTCGGGGCTCGGCGACGAACGGATTGGTCTGGTCCCAGGCATAGCCGGCCAGGACCGAGCAGATCATCTTGCGCATGGACGGATCGGGCTTCGGGTGCAGGATGACGTCCTGAAAGCCGCCCCGGTACCAGGACTCGACGAAGGCGCGGAAGGCGTCCACCCCTTTCTTGAGCGGGCGGGCGTAGGCGGCGTCCCAATCAACCGTCTCTCCCTTCAGCTGCCGGACGATCAAGGGCGCCGCGAGGCTGGCGGACTTGAAGGCGATCGTGACGCCCGACGAGAACACCGGATCCAGGAATTCTCCGGCGTTGCCGAGAAGCGCGAAGTTCTTTCCCCAGAGCGAGCTCACGTTGCACGAGTAGCCGGTGATCGCGCGCGCCGGGGTGTCCCAGACCGCGTCCTTGAGCATGTCCGCGAGCAGGGCGTCCTCGGAGTGCAGCGCCTTGAGCCCCGCGGTGAGGTCCGCGGAGTACTTCTCGAGGAAGGGGGCCTCCGCCACCACCCCGACGGAGCAGCGCCCGTTGGAGAATGGGATCAGCCAGTACCAGACGTCCACGTGCTTCGGATGGACGGTGACGAGGATCTTGTTGCGGTCGAAGGTGCCCGTCGGAAGGCGGTCTTCGATGTGGGTGAACATGGCCCGGCGCGAGGGAAAGCCGGACGGCGTCTCGAGCTTCAGCATGCGCTGCAAGGTCCGGCCGAAGCCGCAGGCGTCGAGCAGGAAGCGTCCGGCGACCTCGTAGGCTTTCCCGTCCGGTCCGTTCACGCTCAGGCGCGGCGAGCCGCCGGCGACGTCGACCGCGGTGATCTCGTGCCCGTAGCGGATCTCGGCTCCGGCCCGGGACGCTTCGTCGGCCAGCACCTTGTCGAAGGTCGCGCGCTGGACCTGGTAGGCGCAGCCCCAGCCCTCGGAGAATTTGTCCCGGAAATCGAATTCCGTGCGCCGTCCCTTGCGGGAGAAGGCCGCGCCGTTCTTGTACTGGAAGCCGGCCTCGACGACCGCCTTCAGCATGCCCGCTTCCTCGAGAAGGCCGAGGCTTTGCGGCAGCAGGCTTTCGCCGATGGAAAAACGGGGGAAGTGCTCCTTCTCCAGGATCACGACGCTCAGCCCCTGCTTGCGGAGCAAAGCGGCGGCCATCGAGCCCGCGGGCCCGGCGCCGATGATCAGAACGTCAGCGTCCACTCGATTCATAGGTCCTCACTTTTGGAAAAACACGGAGTCAGCAGCCAGGAGCCGCTGATCGCGAGCAGCACGGTCAGTCCGAAAATATTCAGGGCCGGCGTCCGGCTCAGGGCCAGGAGGCCGAAGGACAGCAGGGCCGTCATCGCGGCCAGCGAGGTGCTCAGCAGCGCGACGCGGAAATCTCCCGAGCCCCGGTCATGCATGTAGATCCCGTAGTCCACGCCCATGTCCAGCGACAGGAGCAGGCCGAAGACGCAGAAGAGATTGCAGTTGAGGCCGAGGAAGCCGAACAGGCCGGCGGTCCCGAGGCAGGCCAGCACGGTGGGCAGCAGCACGCGCCAGGCTTCCCCGCGGTAGCGCAGAAACAGCAGGGCGGAGATGACGGCGTAGCCTCCGAGCATCAGCCGGCTGATCGTCAGGCGCAGGCGGCCCATCAGCGCGGAGAGCGAGGCGAGGCGATCGACGAACTCCACGCCTTCGTGGCGTCCCGCCAGCGCGATCAGGCGCTGGACGGCGGCCGCGTCGAGGTCGCCGCTGAACGTCACGACGGAGGCCCAAGGAGCGCCTTCTTCGTGAAGCCAGAGAGGGCGAAAAGGCGTCGAGAGAGGCGCGTCGAGCCAGGCCGCCGGAACCAGCGGCGCCGTCTTGGCGGAGGCCTGACGGCGGGACAGCGCGGCGACCTCCGGAGATTCCAGGCGGGCGAAGAGCTTCTCGGCCAAGGCGCCCGGGCGATACAGCCGCCGCCGCTGCAGCGCCGCGTCGGCTTCCTGGCGCTTCAATGAAGGCGCGTACTGGGAGACCGCCGTGAAGCCCGTGAGGCCGGCGATGCTCGCCGGAGCCTCGAGCTCGTCGGTCAGCGCCTCCTCGCGCTCGAGCAAGGCCTGCTCGTCCGGAGCGCTGACCAGGAAGAACTGCCCGGCCGACGGCAGGCGCATGAGCTTCTGAACTTTTTCCTGCTGGCGCACGGTCTCGGGCGACGAGCTGTACAGCTGCTTGAGGTCGTCGTCGGCGCGCAGACGGCTGATCCCGACGAGCGACAAGACCGCTCCGGCCGCCAGCGCGACGGCGAGAGGGCGGCTCGATTCCACGCGCGGCCAGGCGCGGCGGCACGCGAGCAGCAGCCCGGACACGGCGTCCCCGGAAGCGCGCGGCATGTTCGTCGCGAGCAGCGGCACCCAGAGCATGGCCGTCAGCCACGCCGAGATCAGGCCGATCATCGTGAAGAGCCCCATCTGCCGGAGGATCGGAAGCGGCATCGCCGCCAGGGCCGCGTACGCCAGCAAAGAGGTGACGACCGCCAAGGCCACGGCGGGCAGGATTTGGCGGCGCTGGTCCCCGGCGTCCCACGGCTCGTCGGTCGTGCAGCCCGAGACGAACAGGATCCCGTAATCGACGGCGACCCCGATGATGCTCGTGCCGAAAACCAAGGTCAGCAGATGCACCTTTTCAAACAGCAGCAGGCTCGCGCCCAGCGCCGCGACGCAGCCGACGAGGATCGGCAGAAGCACCAGGGCCAGAGGCTTGAGCGAACGGAAGGCCAGCGCCATCAGCACGAGGATGCCGAGCAAGGATCCCAGGCCGATCGTGGAAATCTCCCACAGCGCCTGACGCGCGGCTTTCGCGGCGTGAAACAGAAAGCCGGCGCGCAGCACCGACTCCGCGCCGGCGTCCTTGGCGTCCGCGGTCGCGAGATCGAAGGTCGCGAGCAAGGTCTGCTGTTCGGCGATGGACATGGCGTCCTCGGCCAAGTCCACGAGGATCACGACCCAGGTCGTGTCTCCCTGCGAGACGACGAGGCGGCCGTCGGCGAAGCGCAGCGCGCTGCGTCCGGCGGCCTCGAGCAGGCCCTCGCTGAACAAGCCGAACGGGTCCGACTCGAGAGGCGCGAGCCGGGGCGGCCCGATCGGGCTGAAGAGCTGCTCGACGGTTCGCCCCAAGAGCGCCGCGTCGGGCTCTCGGGAAAGCCGGGATCGCTGCGCGGCGCTCAGCATGCGGTAGCGCCAGGGGAAATAGAAGTCGCGGGCCTGTCCCGCGCCGTCGGCGTCGATCTTGGCCAGGACATGGGCGATGCCCTTCTGCCCGCTCAGGCGTCGGGCGGCGGCGTCCGCCGCCAGGCCCGCCTGCGCCGGATCGCGGTGGCCGACCAGCATCACGGCGTGGCGCGAGCCGGCTTCGGCCATGCGCGCGACCGCCTTCTCCACCAAAGGCCGCTGCGCGTCCGCCGGCAGCAGCGCGAGGAGGCTGGTCTCGAAGCTCAGCCCGCGCGAAACGTGCAGCGCGAGCACCAGGGCCAGGGAGAGGCTCACCGCGGCCCAGACGGCCGCCGCCGCGCGCCATCTATTCAAACAGCTTCGCCTCTTCCTTGCTCAGCGGCCGATCCTCGACGACGTTCTTGAACCGGATCACGCTCGAATCGCCGTTGACCTCGTTGAGCGTCAGCGTTTCGACGACGCGCCCGCCGCCGAGCTCGATGCGGTCGACCACCTTGCGGACCATCGCGTCGCGCGGCCGCAGGCTGGCCTCCCAATGGCCGGCCGCGTCCGGCGGCGTCACGCGGGTGAACTCGAAATGGCGCTTGAGCTCGTCGACGTCGGCGGAGAAGACGGCGAAGAGGACCTTGCCGATGAGCCCGAGGGCCGGCTGGTCCTTCAGCGACACGACGACGGTCGCCTTGCCGTCCTTGATCTGGGCGATGTCGTCGCGCCGGACGCGCAGGATGGAGACCATCGGCTTGCGCGTGCTCCACAGCACGCCCTTGTTTTTCAGCAAAGTGAAGTCGCCCTCGGACTTGAGCGGCTTCTTGATGACGCGGATTTTCTTGGTCTGCTCGAAGGTCCCCGTCAGCGTGGCGAAGGGGGCCAGCGTCTTCTTGATGGCTTGGAGGTCGGCGTCGGGAGCGGCGGCGAGGGCGGATTGCGCCAGCAGGCCGACCAGGATCGCGATTTTCATGGCCGCGGAAGTATGCCGTTCACGGCGGCCTCGCCCCAGCCCACCACCTTGCCGTTCTTCAAGACGACCGGGGTCGTGTCCCGGTCTCGGATGTGGACGAAGGGCGGGGGATTGCTCGTCCAGTAGCGCAGGATCTCATAGCTGTTCGCGCCGTCCATCAGCACTTCGGACCGGAAAGGATTCGGGATGTTGCCGTCATTGGCCTCGGCCTGAAACGAGCCCATGACGGCGATGACCTGCGCTTTGTCCATGCCGAGGGTCAGCTTGGCGATGTCGGCGGCGTTGCGCGTGAGCATCTCGTCTTGAGTGATGAGGTTCGGGTTGCCGGAATCGCCCCTGTGCCGGCAGCCCAAGATGAGCGCCGCCGTCGCGATGATCAGTAATTTTTTCATCGGAAAATCTCCATGATCCGGCGTCGCCGATCTTATGGCGCTTTCAGCCCGAGCTTTTCGAAGAGGATCGGCGGCGAGAGGAAGCACAGCTCTCCCGTTTTCATGTCGATCGAGGCCTGCGTCGTGCTGCCGACGGTCAGGCGCCGGCCGGTGACGCTGTCCTTGATCAGATACTTGACCTTGAGGCGATTCTCCCATTCCACCACGGTCGCCGTGACGACGACCTTCTGGCCGAATCGGGCGGGCTGGGCGTAGCGCACGTGCACGTCGATCACCGGCCAGGCGTAGCCGGATTCCTTCATTTGCCGATAGTTGTAATCGATCGATTCCAGGAGAGCGCACCGCGCGATCTCGAAATACTTCACGTAATGGCCGTGCCAGACGATTTCCATGGCGTCGACATCATGGAAGGGAATCTCGATGGAGACGTCGTGGGATTTCATGAGGGCTCGTTCGCGTAAAGGGCCCAGTGACGGGCCTGGATGCGCGCGATGAGCAGGCGCAGCTCGCCGTCGAGCACGCGATCTTCACCCAAAGCCGCCGTATCTTGGCGCAGCTCCTTGAGCATGATGGAGAGCGCGGCCGGGCAGGCCTGGCCGTCGCGGGCGGCGCGCAGATCGAGGGCCTGGGCCGCCGCGAGGAGCGCCGCCGCGGCGACCTGCTCGGTCAGCTGAAGCACGCGCAGGCAGTCGCGCGCGGCGATGGTGCCCATGCTGACCTTGTCCTGGTTGTGGTTCTCGGTCGAGCGCGAGAAGACGCTGGCGGGCATCGTGAGCTTGAGCGCCTCGGCGGTCCACGCCGAGGTGCCGATGCCGAGCGCCTTGAGCCCGTGATTGATGCTCCGGCGCTCCGCGGGCGATCCCGAGAGGCCGGCCGGAAGGCCGTGGTTGAATTTGGGATCGAGAAGCTGGGCGACCTGCCGGTCGAGCAGGTCGGCCAGGTTGGCGACGACGTTCTTCAGCGAGTCCATCGCGAAGGCGATGTGGCCGCCGTAGAAATGGCCGCCGTGCAGCACCCGCTGGCCGATCGGGTCGATGATGGGATTGTCGTTGGCGCTGTTGAGCTCGGCTTCGATCAGCGTGCGGAAGAACGGCAGGGCGTCCTCGAGCACGCCGATCACGTGCGGAGAGCAGCGCAGGCTGTAGCGGTCCTGCAGGCGGCCTTCGTTGCGCTTGGGCGTCTCGGCGCCGAGGTCGGCGCGCAGGCGCGCCGCGACCTTCTGCTGCCCGGGATGCGGCTTGACGGAGAACAAGGTCTCGTCGAAGTGCTGGGGGTTGCCCGCCAGCCCGGCGACGACCATCGCGCTGATGCGGCTGGTGAGCTTGGAGAGGTAGGCGGCGCGCGACCAGGCCAGGCAGGCCAAGGCGGTCATCACGGAGGTGCCGTTCATGATCGCGAGCCCTTCCTTGGGCCGCAAGGTCAGCGGGGTCAGGCCGCTCTTATTTAGCGCCGCGGCGGCCGGCGCCGTGGCGGTCCCGTCGAGGACGTCGCGCTCGCCGCAGAGCACGGCCGCGACGTAGGACATCGGCGTCAGGTCCCCGCTGGCGCCGACGGAGCCTTCCTCGGGGATGGCGGGCAGAATGTCGTGGATGAGGCATTGCTCCAGCTGACGCAGCAGACCGAGGCTGACGCCCGAGTAGCCCCGGCTGAGCGTGGTCAGGCGCACCGCCAGCACCGCGCGGGTCGCGGCCGGGCCGAGCAAAGCGCCGAGGCCGACGCCGTGGAAGGTGTAGAGGTGGCGCGGCAGGTCGCGCACCAAGGCGGCGGGAACGGCCACGGTGCAGGAGTCGCCGTAGCCCGTGGTCACGCCGTAGATGACGCCGTCCTCTTCGAGCAGGCGGTCCAGGAACTCCGCGCCCTTGGCGATCGAGGCGGCGAAAGCGGGGTCCGGGTTCAGGCGCGCGGCGGCGCGGCCTTCGGCGAGATCGACGACGTCTTCCAGCTTCAGGGGGGCGGCGCCGAAAAGCACGGTCCGGGATTTATTCATTGGGGGTTTTTTGCGGCCAGAAAGGATACAGATTATACCACTCGTACGGCGCGAGGGCGCAGAAGTGCTCCAGGCGGGCCGCGTAGCGCGCGACCAGTGCCTGGAGGGCGGCCTCGCGGCTTTTCCGGGGCAGCACGACGCGCTCCTCGAAAGCCTCGAAGTACAGGTCGAATTTTTTCGGACCTTGGGGCCGGCGCAGGCAGAAGGAGAGCAGGACCGGGCAGGCGAAGGCCGCGGCCAGGATGTAAGGGCCATGGGGAAAGTCCGCGTTCGCGCCGAGGAAGGAGGCCGGGCCCACGCGGCCTCCCGCGCCGACGGGCACGCGGTCGCCCGCCATGACGACCACGGCGCCGCGCTCGACCCTCGAGCTCAGGAAGGCGGCCAGGCCGGCGTCCAGGTCCGCGACCTGGTAGAGATTGACCTGGCTGGACGGGTCCAGCTGCTTGATGATGCGGTTGAATTTTTCCGCGTGCCTCGTGTGCAGCAGCACGTGCATCTCCAGGCCGGCGTGGCGCTTGGAGGCGAGCGCGCGGCCGATCTCGAGGTTGCCGAGATGCGAGACGATCATCACGCAGCCGCGGCCGTCGGCCAGCATCCGGTCGAACAGCTCGAGACCGTGGTACTCCACGTCGGCGACGTCGAAGCCCTGGTTCCAGGCGATGAACCGGTCCAGCACCGACTCGGCGAAGCTGAAGAAATGCCGTATGGAGTCCGCGGGCGTGGCCGGACGCTTAAGGATGCGGTTCAGGTATTCCCGGGAGGCCCGTCGGGGGACGGGCTTCAGCGCGAAGTACCACAGCACGGTCGGGGCCGTGAGCAGCCAGAAGGGCCAGCGCCCCATCAGGCGATAGACCTCGAACAGAAACGCCAGGCCCCGGGCGGGGCCTAGCTCTTTAGCGGCGTCCCAGCGCATCAGCCCGGCTTGACCGCGATGAAATTCACCATGGTTTCTTCCCGTTCCGCGGGCACCGGGAAGCCGAACCATTCGAACGCGCCGACGTCCCAGCGGCTCCACCACAGGTAGGGCGCGGATATCTTCTCCGGCGACACGGTGAAGCCCGCGGTCCGGGCCATCGCGACGTACTCCTCCGC
>JAHFCD010000420.1 GCA_023249695.1 Elusimicrobiota bacterium | reverse complement strand
CATCCACTCGTAGCCGGGAGCGTAGACGTCGAGCTGGGTGCCGAAGGGAGTGGTGTCGAGGGCTCCCTTCGAGCGCTGGTAGACGACGGAGCGCTGGATCCGGTTGAACGGACGCCCGTTGAGGTCGGACTCGATGAAGTACTGATACATTTTCGGTCGCAGGATTTCCATCCAATAGCGACCCCGGCCCACGAGGGGGTAGTTGCGCATGATCGTGTGGCTGGTCTGCAGCATGTCGTAGATCCCGAGGAGGATAACCGGGCCGGCGAAAAGGGCGACCCAATAGGCGGGAGGCCAGAAGCGGCCGGCGACGGCGATGGCCGCGGCGGCCGCGATCGAGGCCGCGATGAAAATTCTTCGGACCGACATAGGTCTAATGTAGCCGGGAATCGGCGAATTGACAAGGCCGCGGCTGTCCCGAACTAAACGGCGGCCAGGGCGGGATAGTCGGTGTAGCCCTTGGCGTCGGGGCCGTAGAAGGTGGACATGTCCCAGGCGTTGAGCGGCGCGTCCTCGGCGAGGCGCCGGGGCAGGTCGGGGTTGGCGATGACGAGCTTGCCGAAGGCGACGGCGTCGGCCTCGCCGGCGTCGAGCAGGCGCTGGGCGGAGGACTTGTCGAGGCCCTCGTTGGCGATGTAGACGCCGCCGAACTTTTGTTTGAGGAGGGGCCCCAGGCGCGGCGCGGCCTGGGATTCGCGGGCGCAGAGGAAGGCGAGCTTGCGCCGGCCCAGCTCGCGCGCGACGTAAGAGAAGGTGGCGGCGGGATCGCTGTCGCCCATGCCGTGCGCGTCGCAGCGCGGGGCCAAGTGCATGCCCACGCGGCCCGCGCCCCAGACGGAGATGCAGGCGTCGGCGACCGCGAGCATCAGGCGCGCGCGATTTTCGATCGAGCCGCCGTACTCGTCGGTCCGCTGATTGGCGCCGTCCTGAAGGAACTGGTCGAGCAGGTAGCCGTTGGCGCCGTGGATCTCGACGCCGTCGAAGCCCGCGGCCTGCGCGTTGAACGCGCCGAGGCGGAAGGAGGCGACGACGCCGGCGAGCTCGGCGGTGTTCAACGCGCGGGGGACGGGGAAGCGGCGCTTGGGGCGCAGCAGGCTCACGAAGCCCGCGGCCGCCACGGCGCTGGGGCCGACGGGGAGCTCGCCGTCGATGAAGGACGGGTCCGAGACGCGGCCGACATGCCAGAGCTGGAGGAAGATGAGCCCGCCGGCGGCGTGGACGGCGGCCGTCGTCAGCTTCCAGCCCGCCGTCTGCTCCGGCGACCAGATGCCGGGCGTGCCGGCGTAGCCGATGCCTTGCGCGGAGACGACGGTCGCCTCGCTGATGATCAGCCCGGCCGAGGCGCGCTGGGCGTAGTACTCGGCCATGAGGGCGTTGGGGACGCGCTCGACGCCGGCGCGGCAGCGGGTGAGGGGCGCCATGACGACGCGGTTGGGGAGCGTGAGCTCGCCGAGGCGAAGGGGGGAGAAGAGGGACGGCATGAGGAGATTATACCGCGGGGCGCGGGATCGGATTTGAAACTTCGGGCCGAGTCTGCTAAACTCGATGCGCGAGGATTTGAGGGCTTAGGCCCTCTGCCAAATTGCCCCGGCCAGTTCAGGGAGCTAAAGAGGCGACAGCAGGCCCGTGACCTCGTTAGGCACGGGTCTTTGCTTTCCAGGATCCCCGCCTGGAGGCGTTATGAAAGAACATCAGACGGAGAAGACGCGACGGCCGCCGTCGGCGGCGGAGAAATTTCAAGCCCGGCTGCGCGAAGAGGCGCGCGAGCGGGGGAAAGCGGCGGGGACCTGGGCGCAGCTCGTGCGCGTGCGCAAGAACATGAAAGGCGAGTGACCCCGCGATTTGGCAAAATAAAGGAATGGAAAATCCCCAGCTCGAGAAGCCCGGCGCCGGCCTCCCGTTTTTCGAGGCCCTCGTCGTCCGTTACTACGTCGGCCCCTTCCAGTCACGCAAGAACGACAAGCAGAAGAACCTGCGCCTGTTCGCGATGGCCGGCGCGCGCATCTTGAAGGAGGCCGCCTCCGTCCCCGCGGAGAAGCGCGACGTGAAGGTGCTCGTGCCCCGCATGAAAGGCGTCGAGGACAGCTCGCGGTTCTGGTGCGTCAACGAGGTGCTCGAGCACCTCCTGATCACGGGCGAGGGCATGCGCATGGTGATCAAGGCCTTGGCCGCGGGCCAGGCGACGGATTATGTCGTGCGCATCGAGAACTTCAAGCCGAAGGGCAAGTACGCGGGCGGTGACGCGCGCGAGGACTTCAAGAAGTTCCTGGACGACACCGCGCGCGAGCTCGAGCCCCTGAGCATCGAAGACGGCGGCCTCACCCATCTTCATCCGTGGCTCGGGCGCTTCAACGCGCTGCAGTGGACCTGGCTGCTGGCCGGCCACAGCGGCCTGCACCTGGCGCAGCTGCAGGCGATCAAGAAGGGTCTTTAGACCCCTGGCGAAACGCGGGCGCGCGCTCTATACTTCCGGTCCCGGCGCTTCGCGGCGCCGAATTCCCAGATGTTCGGAGGCCTCATGGCTGACCCGAGACTGGAAGTGATCGCGGTGCCGGAGAAGGGCGCGTTTTCGTGGCCGGGGCGCAGCGGGCTCGACGAGCGCACGCGGGTCCTGCTCGAATCACGGTCGCTCAAGGAGCTGGCCTACGCGACCGGCATGATCCAGGTCGAGAACCTGGAATCGGTGCTGGGGTTTTGGGAATACCTGCAGGCGGACTGGCGCTGGCTGCACGAACCGGAGTTCCGCGCGGAGAATCCCGAGTACTTCTCCTGGCACAACGCGAGCCTGCGCGAGGGCGGCCATTACCTGCGCGAGACGCATTGGAAGGGCGGCATCCCCGTCACCGACTCGATCTCGGATTACCTCGATCTTCTGAGGAACTAGGAACTTGAGCAAGTAGTCGGATAATACGGCTTCAACTGCATTGCCCCCCAACGGAATGGCCGCCCCCGCGGGGGGCGGCCAGGATCGTCGCCTTCGGC
>JAHFCD010000020.1 GCA_023249695.1 Elusimicrobiota bacterium | reverse complement strand
TGAAAAATAAATCCGCCGTGCCGTTCGTGATCCTCGCGGGTGGGCTCATCGCGTGGGGCATGCACGCGCTGTTCGCCGCGTATCCCACCATGCCCTTGGCGGCCTCGGAGCAGGCCGGCCATGTGGACTCGGCCTGGAACGGCCTGCTGATCGTCGAGGGCGCGATCTACGCCCTCGTCATGGCGTTCATCCTCTACTGCCTGGTCGCCTTTCGGGCCGCGAAGCGGACCGAGCAGGGCGACAAGTTCGACCGCAGCCGCGGCCGCGTCGTCGAGGTCGGCTGGCTCGCCGTGAGCGCCAGCCTCACCTTGGCGCTGGCGGCGCTCGGCTCGCACGAGCTGCGCGCCATCATCAACGATCCCTCGGCCGACATCGACATCGAGGTGCGCGCCTCGCAGTTCAGCTGGGAGTTCTACTATCCGGAATTCAAGACCTTCGGCGACAAGCTGTACATGGAGAAGGGCAAGCGCCACCGCCTCATCCTGACCTCGAAGGACGTCGTCCACGCCTTCTGGGTTCCCGAGTTCCGGCTCAAGCAGGACGCGGTGCCGGGCAAGGCCATTCCGCTCATCCTCACGCCGACCAAGACGGGCGAATACACGCTCCTCTGCAACCAGCTGTGCGGGCGCGATCACTACGCCATGACGGCGATCGTTTCGGTCCTCGAGCATGAGGATTTCGAGAAGAACATGAAGGCGGAGTTCTAAGGACTTTACACTGGAGAATGTCATGACCCGATTCCTCTCCGCGCTCATCGCGGGCATCGTCGTGTTCGTCGCCGGCTTCGCCGGCCTGAAAGGCCCGCTCGGGCCCCAAGCCGCGTGCGCGGTCGGCTACCTGGCCGCCTTGCTCGTCTTCCTCGGCGCCGTCGGCGGGGCCGGGGCCCTGCGCTCTTACGCCTCGGGCCAGGAGCCCGCGGAAGGGCACGGCTCAACGCGCTATCTCTCCTTCGACGTGGATCACAAGGTGGTCGGAGTCCAGTACATCGGCGCCGCGCTCGTGATCTTCCTCGTCGGCGGCCTCTTCGCCCTGCTCATGCGCCTCGAGCTCGCCAAGCACGGCCTGCAGTTCCTGACTCCCGAGCAGTACGTGACGGTGATGACCATGCACGGCATCACCATGGTCGTCGTCGCCCTCATCGCCACCGCGGGCGGCCTGGGCAACTTCATCGTCCCTTTGCAGCTCGGCGCCCGCGACATGGCCTTCCCGCGCATGAACGCGCTCAGCTTTTGGCTGCTGCCGCCGGCGGTGGTGCTGCTGCTGGCCGCGCCGTTTCTGGGCGGCCTCGACTTCGGCTGGACCGCCATCGCCCCGCTCTCCACGCAGGGAACGACGATCGGCAAGCAATTGTTCCTGCTCGCCTTCGTGACCGCCGGCTTCTCCTCGATCTTCAGCGGCGTGAACTTCCTTGCCACCGTGCTCACGATGCGCGCGCCGGGCATGGGCTGGGCGCGCGTGCCGATCTTCACCTGGTCGATCATCGCGAGCTCGATCATCCAGGTCATGGGCACCTCGGTCGTCGCCGCGTCTTTGATCATGGTGATGTTCGACCGCCTCCTGCACACGACCTTCTTCAACTCGGCCCTCGGCGGCAACGTGCTTCTGTACCAGCACCTGTTCTGGTACTACTCCCACCCCGCCGTGTACATCATGATCCTGCCCGCCTTCGGCGCGATCCTCGAGATCCTGCCGGTGTTCACGCGCAAGCCCCTGTTCGCCTACCACATCGCCGCGGGCGGCCTGCTCACGATCACCGCGCTGAGCTTCATCGTCTGGGCCCACCACATGTTCACCTCGGGCATGTGGATGCTCTTGAAGCTGCCCTTCATGGTCAACACCGAATTGATCTCGATTCCGACGGGGGTCGTCTTCCTCGCCGTGCTGGGCACGCTGTGGCGCGCGAAGATGCGCCTCGACTCGCCGATGCTGTGGGCGCTCGCCATGATCGCCAACTTCCTCATCGGCGGGCTGACGGGCATTCCGCTCGCCGACGCGCCGACGGATCTCCATTTGCATGACACCTGGTTCATCGTCGCCCACTTCCACTTCACGATCATGGGCGGGGCGGTGTTCGGCTTCTTCGCGGGCTTCCATCATTGGTTTCCGAAGATGAGCGGCAAACGCCTGAACGAGGCCCTGGCCAAGACCCAGTGCGCCCTGATGTTCGTCGGCTTCAACGCCGTCTTCATCCCGCTGTTCTGGCTCGGCAATCACGGCATGCGCCGCCATGTGGCGGACTTCCCGGCCTGGATGGACCCGGTGCAGACTTTCGCCAGCGCGGCGGCCTTGATCGTCGCCTCATCGGTCCTGGTCTTCGGCTACAACGTCTTCACCGCTTTGAGCGACGGCGAGACGGCGGGAGACAATCCGTGGGAAGCCCAGACGCTCGAATGGAAGGCGGCGTCGCCGCCCCCGCACGGGAACTTTAAACAGCAGCCGGTCGTCGCCTCGGAGCCCTATGATTACGGCGTGCTCGTCTAAGGCCGGCGCCTTGCGCCGGACTTTGGCGCCGCTCAACGCGGCGGCGGCCTTGCTCCTGCTCACGGCGGGCGGGATGGTCACCTCGACCGACTCGGGCCTCGCGGTGCCGGACTGGCCGCTGTCGTACGGTCAGTGCCTGCCGCGCATGTACGGCGGGGTCTTTTTCGAGCACGGGCATCGCATGATCGCGGCGGGCGTGGGCTTCTTGATCCTGCTCATGGCGGGGCTTACGCAGCGGGAGGAGCCGCGGCCTCTGGTGCGACGTCTGGCCTGGGCGACGCTTTTGCTCGTGATCCTGCAGGGCGTCCTCGGCGGGGTGACCGTGTTCTACGGCCTTTCCGTCTCGGTCTCCTCGGCCCACGCCGTGCTCGGCCAGACTTTGTTCTGCCTTCTCATCGCCATGGCCGAGCTCGTCGCAGAGAATGGGGCGATCCCGGCCGACAAGCCCGCCGGCGGCCTGCTCGGCGCGAGCGCGCTCGCCCTCGGCGCCCTGTGGTGCCAGCTCGTGCTCGGCGCCGTCCTGCGCCACGGCGGCAGCGGCATCGCCCCGCACGTGCTCGGCGCCGCGATCGCCGCGACCGCCGCTCTGTGGGCGGGCTGCAAGACTATGGTCGAGCGCCGCGAGAGCGCCTTGCGCGCGCCGGCGGCGGCCTTGCTGGCGCTGCTGCTTCTTCAGCTCCTGCTCGGCGCGGGGGCGGCGGCCTTCCGGCTCCTGCCCGAACCGCGAGCCAGCCGCGCCATGATCGCGATCGCGACCTCTCATCTCGCCGTGGGCGCGTTCCTCCTTGGAACGGCGGCCATGCTTACGACGCGCCTTCTGCGCCTGAAGCCGGTGCCCCGGTGAAGGCTTATCTCGCCCTCGCCAAGCCGCGCATCACTTTCATGGTGGCGCTGTGCGCCGCCGCGGGCTACGCGCTCGCTTCCCGCGGCCCGCTCGACCGGGCGCGCCTTTTCTGGATGGCGGCGGGGGTGGCGCTCGCCTCCGCCTCGACCGGGTGCCTAAATCAAGTGCTCGAGTCGGACCTCGACGCGCGCATGAAGCGCACCCGCGGTCGGCCGATTCCGACGGGCGCGGTGACGCCCGCGGCCGCGCACGCGCTGGGCCTCGCCTGGGGCGCGGCGGGCCTCGCCCTGCTCGCGTGGAAGGTCAACGGCCTCTCCTGCGCCTTGACGGCCTTCACCCTCGTCAGCTATCTCCTCGTCTACACGCCGATGAAGCGCTATTCGCCTCTCTCCACCTGGATCGGCGCGATCCCCGGGGCCCTGCCGCCCGTCATCGGCTGGACCGCCGCGGGGGGCGCGCTCGACGCCTCGGCGGCGGCGCTGTTCGCCGTCCAGTTCCTGTGGCAAATGCCGCACTTCCTGGCGCTGGCCTGGCTGCATCGCGAGGATTACGCGCTGGGAGGCTATCGCGTCGTGTCCGTGACCGACCCGACGGGCGCCGAGCTCTCCTGGCAGATGTCGGCGACCGCCGGCCTTTTGCTCGTCGTCTCTACGATTCCCTTCGGCCTGGGGTTGGCCGGCCGCGCCTACCTGTTCACGGCGCTCTCGCTCGGGGGACTGTTCCTAGTCCTGTCGCTGGCCGCCGCTCGAGAGCTGACGGCGTCCTCGGCGCGGCGGGTATTTCTCGCCTCTCTCGTCTACCTGCCGTTCGTGCTGGCCGCGCTCGTCGTCGACCGCCTGCCCTGAGACCATAATCCGAAGTCCGCCTCTCCATCCTCGCCTCAAGGCTTCTTGACCGCTTCGGCCAGCTCTATCAGGATATTTGCTTCATCGCCTACGACCCAGGCGTCGTGACCGGGCTCCATAACGGCGACATCGCCCGGCCCAAACTCCATCTCGGTCCCGTCATCCATTCGAACGCGCTGACGGCCTGCGAGAAAGATCTTCACGTGGTATTTCTGACAGCTCTCTCCGCCAACGACCGGCTTGACGTGCGTTGACCAGCGCCAGCCAGGCTCGAGGGTTTCTTTGTTGATGGTCAGCCCTCCGACCTTGACGACGTCAATCCTGCCCTTCGCGAAGGGCGTCTTCGATTCGTCGGGCGATCTGAAATTTTTCCCTTCCATCTTCGGCATGAGTTCGCCTCCTGGCGCGCGGATTAAATCGCCGCATCAATTCTACCCATTAGCTGGGCGGAAACGGATTTACTTCGTTTTCACTTCAAAGTGGGATGTCTTAGGCGCCGCGTTCAAACGGCAGACATCCTTGAATCCTTCCCGGCAGCGGGTCTTAAACATATTCGTGTACTCTTCCATGGACGCCGGGTCGATAGTCGCTTCCTTGCGGCGCGCGTCGACTGACGCGGGGTCATTGGGCTCCATAATCAGGCAAGGCTCCCATACCCCCGGTCCCGTGCAAAAGCCCTGGGTTCCATAACGCTGCGGCTCATTCCTGTGAACCGCAACTCGGTCGTAAAGAAACGCGTATGTTTTCCTCGACACCTCCTCGTCCGCGTAGAGCATTTCCATCTTCTTCAAGACGTCTCGCTGGAAATCGACGTCGTCGTCGGCGTGCTGCACCACAACGGCGGCGTCTTTTGAGGCTTGTTCGCCGAACTCGCTGATTTTGAACCAGGAATAAACGTCCACAAGCTTCTTGAGATCCCGGATGTTGGTCCTGATCACGTCCTCGACGCGCCGGCCCAGATTTTTCTCGAAGTACTTGGTCTCAGCGGCGTCAAACTTAAAGGGATACTTGTATTTGAACGCGTACTGATCCATTTCGGCCAAATGCGCCAATTTCTTCTTGACCCACTCCTTGTCCGCGCTTTTCTCCGGCATCCGGTCGAACGACTCCCTCACTTCAGCCGCGTGCTTGTCGTAGGCGGCCAGCGCCTTGTCTGCTTTCGGGTAGTCCTCGGCCCGCGCGAAGGGGCGCAGGGTCGTCAGCAAGAGGAATCCCGTCAGAATTCGGCGTTTTTTCATCGCGGACAATGACCGCATGTAGAAATATCGAGGCGTTCCTCACGCATGGCGCAAAAATTGAAGAACCGGAGCGGCAAAGGCGGTCAGCAGCTTCACCCGTCCGGGCCCATCCAGCTTAAGATATCCGGACTCCTTCAACTGCAGGAAAAAAATAACTTTTGGCCCGTTTCTCTGGACTTGCACGGCGTCTTGGGGGAGATTCAAAGAGACGCTCCCGACAGAACTGCGAATTTGCTGCTCGACATTTTTCGGCAAGGGCTGCTTCTTCAGGTAAAGCTCATAGCGATCGGGATTCGTCCGATCAATATAGAGGCACGGATTGTATGCCGTGCTCTTTGGTTTCTTGAAATAGAAATAGTACCCGCCGTAGACGAGGGCCTTTTCCATCCTGCTCTTTTGGAGAATCTCAGTCTTCAGACCATGTTTAACGAAGGGGTCGAGGACCTGACGGATTACCCCCTGAGCCTCCGTGAGTCTATCCTGCTCGGCATTTCCCGTGGGAATATAGATCTGCCCGGTTTCACGCAAGAGGTGTTCGAATTCGTCGATGAAATAGGCGGTAATTTCGTCGTTTGCGAGAGCGCGCAGCGAGCCGATGACGCTGCTCCAGCGGATATGCCGGAATTCGATCGGGCCGAATTCGGCCTCTTTCTTTCGCTCCTCCTCCCATCTGCCTGTGAGGAAAACCAGGCCCTTATATTTTTCGGGGACCGAGCACAGGCTTCGGGCATATTTTCTCAACTGCCCTGAGGACTCCGGACTGCTCGCTTTTACTTCGACGACGAAGTGGGCATCGGCGCCGCGGATGGTCAGGTCGGGGATGTTCCTGGTGTCCTCCTGACAGTTGCGCAGATCGAGCGAAAGCCGGCGGGGATCTCCGAGGTCGCGCTCGGTCAAGGATAATTGGAAAAGTGTCTGGAGTGCGCCGGCCGCCTCTTTGGCGGACATCCTCTGGAGGCTTCTTTTTAGGATGAGGGTCAGCATCCCGGTCAGAAAATCCTCCTCTTTCGAGGCGCTGAATAGATATCTGTGAATAAGGTCGTTCATGGTGTTGGCCCTGACGTCTCCCCACAAAACCAGGTCGATTTGATGAGAGAACAGCAAGGATTGAAGACGCATTCGGGAGACTGAAGAGACGGAATGTGCAACCCATGTCTCCGGACGCTTTTGTTACCTATGTCCCCGACCGTTCAGCCTAAAGCCCTACTCAGCGGTCGTGGCGCGGTTTCGGAGGGAATTTGACCTTGATATTCGTCGCCCGCTCACGCTCTCTTCTCAGAGCGTGGAGATAGCTTCGATAGGCCGGGTGAACCTCCCAACGATAGCCCTGAATTTCGTTCCAGTTGGCATTGCTGACGAGATTCGGGAAGCGTTGAAAGGTTTTGTGGTCGTAACCCTTGGATTTTGTCTTATCGACAATGCGGGCATTCAGAATGCCAATCTCGAAGAAGGCAGCGAGAAGGTCCACGGTGCTCTCCTTTCGCCCCGGATGAAGAGTCCGCCCGCGAACTGTTACACTAAATTCGGCCGGAATCGATTCAAGACGAGTGCGAAGAAGTTCAAATTCAACTTCATCGACAGGAAGTTTCGACAACGACTTGACCATGTTAGTTAGAGGTTGGAATTCGAGGCCAAACTCTGCGTTCAGATAGTCGACTCGTTCGTTCGAGTATTCCTGCATCGCGGACTCGACAACGGTCTGCGAAATAATGTCCTTCTCACGAGACTTGTCGATCAGTTTCGCGACGAACTGAATGAGGTCCCGCGGGCGGTTCCGCGCCACCTTGGAAATAAAACCCGCCCAAGAACGTTGCTGCTCCGACGCCTCCGGAAGACTAACCTGTCGCGACTCGAAGAAACAAACAAGCCCACTCTTGCCCGGGCAATCAATCCCGCCTTCGCGTGCGAGTCGAGCCCCGGCATCAATGCGTCGTAAGAAGATTTGTTCAAGCATGCGCTCGTCGCAATCCAATACGGTGATATGGGGATTGATATGATCGATCTGATCGAGTTGTCCCCGTTGGGCAGTCTTAAGTCTCGCCCAAATATTTGAGCGCAGCGAGATGAGTACGCGAGCTTTCTTTAACTTAAGGGTCATTTCACGCGCCGCCAGGATAACGCCCCAGATGCGGTTAAGCTGGTCCTCCTCATCAGGCGAGGCGATCTGATCCGTGTCGTCGATGAAAATCGAAAGTGGCGTATCGTTGCTGTCCAGATGTTTGCTCACGGCACGGTAAAGCGTGTTGATCGACCGGGACGGGTTGTCACCAGCGAGTGCCTTGGACAAATCGACCTTGTCGGTCAATTTCGTGGTATTTGCCAAGAGAGCTGAGAGGCGCTCAATGAAGTCAGGCGTCGCGGAACCTTCTCTGAGAGCTTCGGAGCGAAGGACTTGGTCTGTATAATCGGTCAGCTTCCCACCGAGCTGCTCTCCGAGTTCGGCTGCGGCGGCACCCATAAGCGCCGCAAAGAGTTTACGCTTGATGCTCGCAAGTGCGCCCTCGGATTTATCAAAGGGGACGGAGATGTCGTCCGGTTTCAGAAAGACGCTGACGCCAACAGATTTGGCGTAGCGGTGTTCATCATGAAGAAGCGCTGACTTGCCCACGCCCTTTACGCCGATGATGACATGGAAACGATTTCGCGGGTCGCGGAGGCGTAGCCGAAGCTCGGGGTCAGACACGAAAATCTCAGAAAGTTGCTCAATCTCATCCTCGGCAGTGCCCGCAAAAAAAATATTCGTGGAGGTGGTCGAGACGTTTCTTAATAATCTTCGGGGTGTCCATTAGAAGCTTTTACATCTTTATGACGATCTATTAAATAGGCCGCATAACGCAGGGGATGAGCGGCGGCGGCTATTAAGATATTCCTCACCGAGCCGCCGTCCGCTCTATCCAATGGTTATGCGTTCCTTGTTTAAGTGTGAAAATACGTTCGATCCTTGCTCCCGTCATTTTCCTTCCGCAATTTCGTTTCCGGAGCTAATAATGAGAAAAATGCGCTCCCTAAGAGTGCTCCGATAGCCGCATACATCATGGGGCCTAGTACGCAAACCAAGCTGTAAAAACCAACATCGCTTTTGAGTAAACCTAGATGCATTAGGCTCACATAGAGTGGAAAGTCCGCGAAAAACACCCAGATCCCTTTTCCTTCCGGCTTGCCCCTGATGAGAAGGACTGGAAGCGTGACCACAATAAGGTGCAGACCGAAAAGGATTGTGGCGCCAACAGTGGCCATCCGTTTTCTTGTCATTTTAGATACGCATAACTACTATTAGCTCGATCTGTCTAACAAGGTGATCGGGATAGTCAGTATTGGCGGATTGTGATTGGAAAACAAGGGGGAAGCCGGGGTTGGGGGTGATTTTGAGAACTGGAAAACACTGCAGGATGCGTCAGCCTAACGCGGAGGGGGGTTAGGCGCCGAGCAACGCTTCAAGCCGGCCTGTCACTTCCGCGACCACCCGCGCCGGAAGCTTGCAGGAAAACTTTGCGTTTCGGGCCTGCCAATCGAGGCTCTTCACCTGATCCGACAGCACGACGCCGGAAGCCTTCAGCCCCGCGGGAAGGGGCACCTCGAAAGGATAGCCCTTGGCCTTGGTCGTGATCGGGCAGAAAAGCGCGAGCCCGACCTTGCGGTTGTAGGATTCCGGAGAAAGGGTCAGCGCCGGCCGATAGCCCGCTTGCTCGTGGCCCGTCTGAGGCGTGAACGAAAGCCAGACCACGTCGCCTTGCTTCGGGCAGTAGGCCATTACCAGATTTCCCGGCCGGCCGGAGCGCCCCAATCCTGTTCCGAGTGACGGTTGTCTTTGGTGACGCCTTTCAGCAGATGGGCGAGGGCAGGCCTGCGCTTCTTCGCGGGCTTGACGATCATCTTTCCGTCCTCGACGGCCACCTCAACCGCGGAGCCTTGGCGAAGCTGGATGTCCTTGGCGACGGAGCTGGGGATGCGCAGCGCCAGGCTGTTGCCCCATTTTTGGACGGTCGCGTTCATGTCGTCGGGCTCCTGTGTGTATCTACAATGAGTATACATCATGGCGTGTTCCCGTCAAGGCCCAACCGGTCGGCGGGACTTTGCACGCCGCGCCCGCCGCGGTTGAGGACATGGGTGTAGATCATGGTCGTGCTGAAAAGTCGCCTAGAGGGACACGCCGAAGCGGCGCAGAACGGCGGCGTACGCCGCGTAGCCCGCGCCCGTGGACGCGCAGGCCGCGCCGAGCGCCGGCCAATAGCTCCAGCCGCGCCGGAGGAGCGCGGGGAGCACGAGGAAGAACAAAAGCGAAGGCAGTATCGCCCAGAAAATGCCGCCGGTCATCGCCGCGACCTTCACGGTGTCCTTGGTCTCGACGTACAGCCAGGTGACCGCGAGTAAGGACGACAGCGGCAGCGAGATGAGGATCGCCCCCGCGGCGGTCGAGCGCTTGCCGAGCTCGGAGGCGCCGGCGATGATCAGGGCCGAGAGGACGAGCTTAAGCGCGAACATCGGCGGCGCCGTAGCCCGCGGGATTGCCGGTCTGCCAGCGCCAGGCGTCGGCGCACATCTGGTCCAGGTCGCGCGTCGCCGTCCAGCCGAGCTTCTTCTTGGCGAGGGAGGCGTCCGCCCAGACCGCGGGCGCGTCGCCGGGGCGGCGCGGCATGATCTTGTGCGGGATGGACTTGCCCGCGGCCTTCGCGGCGGCGGCGATGAGCTCGAGCACGGAGTAGCCGCGCCCGGTGCCCAGGTTGACGGCCTGGGCGCCCTTGAAGGAGTCGAGCTTGTCGAGGGCGGCGACGTGGCCCAGGGCCAGGTCGACGACGTGGATGTAGTCGCGCACGCCGGTGCCGTCGTGGGTCGGGTAGTCCCCGCCCCAGACGTTGACGAACTCGCGGCGGCCGACGGCGGTCTGCATCACGTAGGGCATCAGGTTGTTCGGCACGCCCTGAGGGTCCTCGCCGATGCGGCCGCTTTCATGGGCGCCGACCGGGTTGAAGTAGCGCAGCAGCGCGATCTTCCAGCGCTTGTCCTCGGCGGCGAGCTCGTAGCACATGTCCTCGACGTCGAGTTTGGTCTTGCCGTACGGGTTGACGGCCGAGCGCGGGTGGCGCTCGTCGACGGGGTTCTTCTCGACGGCGCCGTACACGGTGCAGGAGGAGGAGAAGACGAGCTTGCGGCAGGGGGTGCGCTCCATCGCGGCGAGCAGGTGATGGGTGCCCAGGACGTTGTTGTCGTGGTAGAGCGAGGGTTTTTCGACGGACTCGCCGACGGCCTTGAGGCCGGCGAAGTGCATGACCGCGTCGAAGCCTTCTCCGATCAACGCATCAAGCCCATCCGGGTCGCGCAGGTCGAGCTTCACCAGGCGCATCGGCTTGCCGGAGAGCGTCTTGACGCGCTCGATGGACTCGGGGGAGGAGTTGGAAAAATTGTCGAAGCCGACGACCTCGTGGCCCGCGTTGAGCAATTCGAGGCAGGCGTGGCTGCCGATGAAGCCGGAGGCTCCTGTGACGAGGACTTTCATCAGAAGGGGGTCATCGCGCTTTGCAGATGGTAATAGGGAGGCCGGGCGCGATAGCGCGAGATGCATTCTTTCATGATTTCCTCGATGAAGTCGGCGTAGTTGTGGCCGATGACCTCGGCGCAGGCGGGGACGCAGTCGCCGTCGGAGATCGACGGGTTGGGGTTGATCTCTAAAATATACGGGTTGCCCGAGCGGTCGATGCGGACCTCGATGCGCGCGTAGTCGTGGCAGTCGAAGATCCGGTAGGCGTCGAGGCAGATCTCGGAGATCAAAGCGGAGAGCTTGAGGGAATACTTCGCCGGGCGCTCGACGCGGATTTTTGAATAAACGGAATTATCTTCCCACTTCGCCTGGAAGGGATATATGCCCCAGGTGCCCTTGGGCAGCTCGTCGAAGATGGAGCGCGACAGCGGCAGGACCTTCACGCGGTCCTCGTTGCCCATGATCGAGACGTCCACCTCGTCGCCCTCGATGAACTCCTCGATCAAGACGGGGCGGTTGTATTTCTCGAGGAGCATCGCGACCTGGTCCTTGAGGGCCTTCAGGCTCGTGACGAC
>JAHFCD010000419.1 GCA_023249695.1 Elusimicrobiota bacterium | reverse complement strand
TCGGTCGGTATTTTCGCGCGCGGCAGCGCGCGCGCGGGCTTCTCGAAGCGGTTCCAGGGGCAGACCTCCTGGCACACGTCGCAGCCGTACACCCAGTCGCCGACGCCCTCGCGGAAGGCTTCGGGGATCGCGCCCTTCGATTCGATCGTGAAGTAGGCGATGCACTTGGACGCGTCGAGGACGCGCGCGTTCGGGAACGCGTCCGTGGGGCAGGCGTCGAGGCATTTGGTGCACGAGCCGCAATGGTCGGCTCCCGCGGAATCGGACGGAAGCTCGATGTTCATCGCGAGGCCGGCGATCAGGAAGTACGAGCCGAGGTCGGCGCCCAGGAGCATCGTGTTCTTGCCCTGCCACCCGAGCCCGGCCGCGCTCGCGTAGGAGCGCTCGAGGATGGGGCTCATGTCGCAGAACGCCACTCCGCGGGCGCCGGGGACCGTCGCGGACAGCCAGTCGCGGACCTCGTTCATGCGGTCGCGGAGTATGCCGTGGTAATCGGAGCGCGCGGCGTATCGTGCCAGCCGGCCGTGGCCCTCCTTGGAGACGGGGCGCGAGCCGGGCTCGCCGTACGAGAAGCCGCACATGAGGATGGATTTGGCGTCCGTCATCCACGCGCGGATGTCGCGGCGCGACTCCGTGTTGCGGGACATGTAGTCCATCTCGCCGTGCATGCCGGCTTCGAGCCAGGCGCCGTAGGCGTCTCCGCCGGCGGAAGGAATCGCGGCCGTGATGCCGGCGAGGTCCGCGCCGGCCGCGCGCGCGCGCCGCTTGAGCTCGGCCGCGATCTCTGTAGGGCTCAGACGGTGCGGGCGACTTTCAGGATTTTAAACGTGCGCGGGCCGTTGGGGAGCTGGATTTCGACCGTCTCCTTCGATTTGCGGCCGAGCAGGCCCGCGCCGAGCGGGGACTGGACGGAGATCTTGCCTTCGTTCGGATCGGACTCGTCCTCGCCGACGAGGGCGTACTCGACGAAGTCTCCGTCGGAGTCTTCGAGGTCCACGGTCGTGCCGATCGCGACGGTGTCCTTGGGGATGTCCATCTCCTCGATGATCTTCGCGCTCTGAAGCTTGTCCTGGATCTTGCCGATGCGGCCCATGACCTCGCCCATCTTCTCCTTGGCGGAGTGATACTCGGCGTTCTCCTTGAGGTCGCCTTTTTCACGGGCCTCCCCGATGTCGAGCGAGAGCTGGACCTTCTGCTTCATGAGGCCTTTCAGGTCTTCCTGCAGCTTGGCGTGTCCGGCGCGGGTCAAATAGGTTTCGGCCATGGGGAGTCTCCAGAGGGGGCGCTTCGACTGTAATTATACGAAATTGCCCGCCCGACGGGCGCGGGAAAGGCGCGCCATCGCGGCGCGCAGGACCGTCGGCGTCCCGACGCGCTTTTTCAGCAAGGCGCGCAGCGAGGTCGAGCGCGCCAGCGGGGGGGAGTTGTCCACGTTGACGCCGAAGCCGATCACGAGCCAGTCGAGGCTCTTCGAATCTCCCGCCGCCTCGCAGAGGATGCCGCACAGCTTGCGCGCCTTGCCGTCGGGGCACAGCGCGAGCACGTCGTTGGGAGGCTTGACCGTGACGGCGACGCCGAAATCCCGCAGCGCGGACGCGAGCGCCTCGCCGCAGGCCAGCGAGAGCTCCGCGAGGCGGTCCGGCGGGAACTTCGGCCGGAGGAGCCAGGACGCGTACAGCCCGCCCGGCGCGGAGCGCCAGCGCCGGCCCAGGCGCCCTTTTCCCGCGGACTGCGACCGCGCCCAGACCAAGGTCCCGTCCGGGGCGCCCTCCTCGGCGAGGCGGCGCGCGACGGCCTGGGTCGAATCGACGCGCGCCAGGCGCACGAGACGCGTGACGCCGGCGAGCTTCATGCGAGATCGAGGCCGAGATCGAGGGCGGGCGCGCTGTGGGTCAGGCGGCCGATCGAGATGCGGTCGGGGCCGAGGCGCGCCAGCGCACGGACGTCCTGCAGCCCGACGCCGCCGGACACCTCGATCTTCACGCGCGGAGCGAGCGCCCGGATGCGGCGGATCTCCCGGCGCAGGCGCGGGCCGCGCATGTTGTCGAGGAGAACGACCGTCGGCCGCAATGCCAGCGCGCGCGTCACCTGGGCCGCGGTGTCGCATTCGACGATCAGCGGCATCCCGGGAAACGCCCGGCGCAGGCGCGCGGCGCCTTCCTCGAGGCCGGCGCCGTAATGGTTGTCCTTGACCATCGCCGCGTCGAAAAGGCCGAAGCGATGGTTCACCCCGCCCCCGCAGGCGACCGCGTACTTGTCGAGCGCGCGCCAGCCGGGCAAGGTCTTGCGCGTGTCGAGGATCTTCGCGCGCGTGCCCTTCACGCGATCGGCGAAGCGGCGGGTCAGCGAGGCGACCCCCGACAGGCGCTGCAGGAAATTCAGCGCGGTGCGCTCGGCCGTGAGCAGGCCGCGCCCGCCTTTTACCGCCAGGACCGCCCGGCCGGGGACTACGCGCGCGCCGTCGCGGGCGAGAAAGGTCACGCGGGCGCGCGGCTCGCACGCCTTGAAGGCGGCCGCCGCGATCTCGAGGCCGCAGATGACGCCCGCCTCGCGGCTGACGACGCGGAACTCGAGGCGCGCGTCAGGGGGAACGAAAAAGCGCGTGGTGACGTCGCCTTCGCGGCCGAGGTCCTCCTTCAGCGCGTCGCGCAGGAGCGCGCGCCAGGCGGCGGGGGGCAGGCTCTTCATTTGTGGATGGCGCCGGCCGACAGCGCGACCTGGATGCCCTGCTGGACGGTCATGCGCGTGGGCACGACATTATCGTGGGGCACGAAGATCAGGTCGCCGATGTAGACGTGGTTCGTGGGCACATAGACCGAGGTCAGCCTCTTGTGCTTGCCGTCCGGCAGGTCGAGGGTCATCTCACCGGTGACGAAGCCGAGGCTGTAGACCCCGGGACGGGGGTACTCGACCATGACGACGCTCTTGAAGGAGGCCTTGTTCGCGGGGGAAAAAGCCTCGGTCATCTGCTTGATCGTGCCGTACACCCA
>JAHFCD010000418.1:2089-2994 GCA_023249695.1 Elusimicrobiota bacterium | reverse complement strand
AGCCTTGGAAGCGGGCGTCTCGTCCTTCGCCGACGCGGAGGGGCCGGCGAACAAGGCCGCGGGAACGGAGGCGGAAGCCTGGAGCGCGCGCGCGGCCGCGGGGCGGGCGACGGCGAGCGCCGCGGGCATGGCCGGGATCGCGCCGACGACCTCGACGGCGGAAGGAGCGCTCAGGATCGCGGCGGGAAGGGCGGCCGGCGCGAGCGCCGGGGCGAGCGTCAAGGCGGGGGCGATCGACGGAACCGAGAGCGTGAGCGGGGTCAGGGCCCCGAAGCCGGCAGGCGCGCCGGTGACGGATCCGGCGGCGGCGGAAGCCGCGGATCCGCCCGTGACTCCCGCCCTGGCGACGCCGACCGTCTGCGCAAACGCTCCGCCCGGGATCGCGGCTGAGAGGAGGACTGCGAGAACCCCGGAAGGTTTCATGGCCTACAGAGATTGTAGCGGGGCGGGAACGCGGCCCCCAGGGGCTACGGACCTATTGGGAGGTGGGCCTAAGGCCCAGATGTTTAGTACCGCGCGTCCGCGGGCTTGCCGCCTTTCGGCCAATCCTTCGCCTTGTCCGCGAAATCGGGGCGCGGCTGGCGCGTGAAATAGGCGGCGATGTCGTAAGCGTCTTGATCCGACAGGGAGCCGCCGCGGCCCAGCGGCATGTTGCTTTTGATGAACGCGGCGGCGTTGCTCACCCGAGCCATCCCGGCCCCGATATTGAACGATTGCGCGCCCCAGAGCGCCGGATAGAGATATTCGTCGTCGAACCCGCGCGTTCCGGCTCCGTCGAGCTTATGGCAGGACGCGCATTGGACGGCGTACAGGCGCCCCCCTCTGACGGAGTCCGCCGCGGCTCCCGGGGAGAGCGCGATAGGCTTGAAGCCGCGCCCCGCGACTTGAACCCCGGGCGGCGCGTC
>JAHFCD010000418.1:0-2079 GCA_023249695.1 Elusimicrobiota bacterium | reverse complement strand
TCCCGTTCAGCGAACGGCGGAAGCAGCCGCCGATCCGCTCCTCCAGAGTGATGACCCGTCCGCTGCGGCTGCGGTATTCCGGGAAGGCGCCCCAGACGCCGACCCAGGGGGCCGCGTTCGGCGTCCGGCCGCCCTTCAAATGGCAGCTGGTGCAGTTGAGACCGTTGCCCGTGTAGCGTTTGGCGTAGATCTGCGTCCGCGACGCGACCCGCTCTCCGTACCGGATCGAATCGCCCGACGGCCCCGGGGGAGCCTCCTCCCGGGGCTCGGGGAACGCCGTGGTCCGGCGCGGACGGTCGTCCGCGCGGAGCGACAGAGCCCAGAACGCCAGCAAACCCGCGACCAGCCAATATTTCATGCCCGGCTATTGTCGCTCCGGGAGCCGCCCGACGGGAATGGACGGAAGGTCATAAAATTGTCGCCGACTTACGGATTCAGCGGGGCGGACGCGCTGCTCGTGCGCGAGAACACGGTCGCGCCGTGGCCTTCGGAGATCTCGGGCTCCTTGAGAAAATAGCCCGGCCACGAAACCGCCGTCGAGTAGCCGCTCTCGTCACGCCAGCCGGGGTCGCGGGCCGCGCACTGGCCGCCGCCGCTCGGGCAGACCCAGGCGCTCCCGCTCTGGAAGCGCTGGCGGATCGCGAGGATGTCGTCTTTCGTGAAGATCGCCCCCGCTCCGGCGTGGAGCTCGTAAACCATCGGACGACGGTCGCCGTCCTTCACGATCTCCGTATGCCTGTTCCCGGCGAGGAGGACCGCGACGGCTTTCCGTTGTTTGGAGAAGGCGGCGGAGAGGTTGCTCGCCATCTTCGCGTCCCGGGCCTTCCAGTCGTCGGCGGGCGAGATGTCGAAGCAGACGACCTTCGTCCCGCGCAGGGCGCGCACGCCGGAGAGGAGGGACCCCATGGCCCGGCTGGAACGGCCGTCTTGAAATTCCCGCTTGAAGAACGCCGAATTCTTGAGGACCTCGATCTTCCCGGTCTTGAGATAGGAGTCGACGGTCGCCTGCTCGTCGGCGCCGATCTCGAGGCCCAGGAACGCCGGGCGGCCGTTCTTGGCGAGAAGCTTGAGCAGCCCCAGCACGAACGCCGGGGTTTCATTCGTCCCATGCGTCTCGCCCACGGCGATGACCCGGTAGCCTTTCAGCTGGGCGTACAGCGGGTCGGGCAGGTCGCTTCCCGCCTCGAGGCGGATCGCGTTCTCGCGAATGAATTCGGGGGCGGGCTCCGCCCGGGCTTGGAGGCTGAAGAGGGAGAGGACCGCGGCCGCCGCGAGAGCCCGAGTCATCGGGCCTTCAGCGCCTCTAATTTTTTGGCCAGCTCCGGGTCCGCGAGCAGCTTCTTGAGCCGGGGGTTTTCGAGCAGGGCCGCGGGGTCGCCTTTTTCCAGAGCCGTCTTCACCGCGGGGTCCTCGAGGAGGGCCTTGAGCGCCGGCTCCTTGAGAAGGTCCGAGGCCAGCTTGGGATCGTCGCGCATCGCGGCCAGCGCGCGGAGCTTCTCCAGCGCCGCCGGCGGCGCCGCGTCGAACAGGCTGTGCGCGCGCGTGAACGCCGCGGCCGCGGAGGCGCCCAGCGCGTCCTTGACCTCGGGCCGGCTCCGGGCCAGGGGCTCCTCGAAGGCGAGGACGACGCCGAGCATGACCCATGCGATCACGCCGGCCTTGCCCGCGCCCAGGACGAGGCCGGCGAGCCGGTCGGGCGTGTTGCGCTGGTCGCCGGGGATGATCGCGTTGAGGACCATGCGCGACAGCAGCGCCGCGATGAGGAGGATGACGGGGAACAGGACCGCGCTCAAGCCGACGGCCGTCAGGGCCGGCGTCCACCCCATGCGCTCCGCGAGGACCGGCGCCAGCGCCGCCGCCAGGGGCTTGGCGCACAGATAGGCGGCGGCCATGCCGATCCAATGCGAGAACTGAGAGATCGCGCCCGTGTAAAAGCCGATCGCGGCGAACAGGGCGAGCGCCGCCAAAATCCATTGGTCGAGAGTCATGTCCGGCGGCCATCATATCATGAATGGCCGCCGCCGTCGCTTAGACCTGCTTTCGCCTCACCGACCAGACGAAGCCGTCATACCAGAAGTG
>JAHFCD010000019.1 GCA_023249695.1 Elusimicrobiota bacterium | reverse complement strand
CTTCAACGACAAGGGCTACCCCTTCCGCACCGACGGCCGCCTCGCGCTGATCGAACTGCGTTAAGCGGGCGGCGGCCGTTACTTGCCGGTGGAGCCGAAGCCGCCGGCGCCGCGCGCCGTCTCGCCGAGGTCGTCGGAGTCCACGGGGGCGGGGGTCGCGATCGGGATCACGAGAAGCTGCGCGATGCGCTCGCCCTTCTTGAGCGCGTGCGTCTGCGTCGAGATGTTCCAGAGCATGACGCCCACTTCGCCGCGGTAGCCCGCGTCGATCACGCCGCCCGCGGTTTTCAGCCCGCGCTTGGCCATCGAGGAGCGGTCGCAGACGAGGCCGACGTGCCCCGCGGGAATGGCCATCGCGACGCCCGTGTGCACGACCTGCCCTTGTCCGGGCGCGAGCTCCGCGTCTTCGAGGGAATACAGATCGAGGCCGGCGTCGTCGGCATGCGCCCGCGTGGGCAGGGTCGCGGCCGGCTCGAGGCGGCGCATCGCGAGTATTCCGTGGGCGGGCTTCGTCACAGGTGTTCTCCGTAGTTGTCGTGGTTATGATGCGGCGGCGCCCAGCCCACGAGGCGGCCGGCCACGCGGGCGAGCCAGGACACGGGACCGAGCAGGGCATAGAAGGAAAAGACGAAAAACAGCACCATGAGAGGGTAGTAGAAAAGAAGCAGGGCCACGCCGAACAGGATCAGGATCGCCGTGATCGACTTGGGCCGGATCACGCCGGGCTGCTTGAACGCGGGATAAGGGATCGTCGAGACCATCAGCAAAGCGATGACGACGACCATCACGGGCGCCACGCCGTACAAGGCCGGGATCTGGTCCATCAGGAACTTCCAGGTGCCGGCCGGACGCCCTTCCTCGATGACCTGATACAGCAGGACGAAGCTCGCCAGGAAGCCGGCCCCCGCCGGAATGGCGAGGCCCGTGAAGTGCGTCTTCGAGCCCGACCCCGTGTGCGCCATCGCGTTGAAGCGCGCCAGGCGCAGCCCGCCGCAGAGCGTGTACAGGAAGGCGATCGGATAGCCCCAGGCGCCGTAATCCTTCAGGATAAACGCGTACATCATGTGGCCCGGGGCCACGCCGAAGGTCAGGAAGTCCGACATCGAGTCGAACTCGACGCCGAACTCGGACTCGCCGTGCACGAGCCGGGCGACGCGGCCGTCGAGCGCGTCGAAGACCATGCCGGCGATGATCGCCGTCGCCGAGGACACGAATTCCCCGCGAACGGAGGACAGCAGCGCGTAGAAGCCGCACGCCATGTTGCCGAGCGTGAACAGCGAGGGCGCGAGGACCTGCCCGCCCCGCTTTAGGAGCTGCTTGTCCATTCCCCGATGGGCGTCAGGCCGCCGACGCAGCGGTCGCCGACCTTCACGGTGCAGCGCGAGCCGGCCGGGAAGTGCACCGCCGCTTGCGAGCCGAAATAGATGATGCCGTATTTCTCGCCGGCCGCGACGACGTCGCCGGGCTTGCGCCAGCACTCGATGCGGCGCGCGATGAGGCCGGAGATCTGCTCGACGACGAGGAGGCCGCGCCCCTCGGGCTCGATCGTCATGACGACGCGGTAGTTGCCGCGCGCGGCGTCCTTCATCGCCGCGGCGAAGGAGCCCGGGACCTCGGCGACCTTCGTCACGCGGCCCGCGCACGGCGCGCGCTGGATGTGGACGTCGAAGACGGACAGGAAGATCCGGCAGGTCATCACGTCCCCGGGACCCTCGCGGGCGACCGAGAGCACGACGCCGTCGCCGGGCGAATAGATCCGGCCGTCGGTCGGCAGGTCGCGCTCGGGATCGCGAAAGAAGTAAAGCGTGAACGCGGCGAAGCCGAAGGCGAGGAAGGCGAGGAGGGAACCGGGCAGCACGGTCGCGGGACGTCCCATCAGCCACATGCCGGCGGCGCCGGCCGCGACGGCCGGAACCACGAACTGCCACGCCTGGGGTGCAATTTTCATCGGTTAGATCATACCAAACGTCAAATCATGGGCAGGGCGGGACTCGAACCCGCATGACCTTGCGGCCGGGAGATTTTAAGTCTCCAGCGTCTGCCAGTTTCGCCACCTGCCCGACGAGGGATGATAGCAATTAGCGCTATAACCCGATATCCTCGTTCCAGAGGTCGGGCTTCTCTCGGACGAACCGCTCCATCAGCGCGATGCAGTCGGCGTCCTGAAGGACCGAGAGCTTCACGCCGCGCGCGGCGAACAGGTCCTCGGCGCCGAGGAAGTTCTTGTTCTCGCCCACGACGACGCGCGGTATGCGATACAGCAGGGCCGTCCCGGTGCACATGATGCACGGGCTCAGCGAGGAGACCAAGGTCAGCTCCGGCCAGTCGCGGCGGCGGCCGGCGCCGCGCAGGCAGACGATCTCGGCGTGGGCCGTCGGATCTCCGGTCTGCACGCGCTGGTTGTGCCCGCGCGCGACGATCTTCCCTTTCGCGTCGACGAGCACGGAGCCGATCGGCAGGCCGCCGGCGTCATAGCCTTTCTTCGCCTCGAGGTACGCTTCCCGGACCAGCTCTTGATCGGTCATGACCGAATCTTACTTTTTCCGGCGCAGAGCGAGGATCCGCTCGCGGTCGTTTTTAAGCGCCCGCCGCAGACGGCCCCTTTCCTCGCGGCCCCGCGCGCGCAGGTCCAGGCGTCGCCGCCGCGATCGCTCGCGAACCTCCAGCACGGCGGCATGCAAGGTCTACCCGCGCGCCGCCGAGGCCCGCACCATCCCCAACTCGGACTTCTCCCGGCCGCGAAGCAGGACGAGCTCCTGGTGCTGCTCGAGCGCGAGGCGCTTGATCCGGGCTTTGTCGGCGCGCAGCGCCTCAAGCATCTCCTGCCTTTGCGCCCGCCCCGCCGGAGCCGGAATCCCGGCCCTCGCGGCTCCCGCCAAGAGCAGCATCGCCGCCAGCGCCATCACTCGTGATTTCATCTCATTCCCCCTCCTATCAGACGATCGACCCCCCGAAAAAGTTGCATAAACTCCCGCGGGAATGCGCCCCTGGCGGGAGAAGCCCGCGCCTGCTATCCTTCGGAAGCATGGGACCCCTCCTGCTGACCGCCCTCCTTTTATACCCCGCGCCGGCGCGCGCCGAGGATGCCAAGGGGCAGGTTCAAAACACTTCTCTCTTGTCCGGAGCCGCCGCCGGGGCCGGCGACGCGACGGCGACGCACGAGGCGGCCGCGCGGCCGTTCGACGGCAACCTTGCCGCCGACACGACCGTCATCGCTCCCGGCCAAACCCGCGCGTCGTCCCGGCTCGCCAAGCCGACTCCGGCCGAGTTCTCGGCCAAGATCGAGCCTCCGCTGGGCGTCGAGAAAAAAAGCGACGAGCCCAGCATCAAGACCGGAATCATGATGGCCGGATCCGGCGCGCTGGGCGCCCTCCAGGGCTGGTTCACGGCCGGACTCGTCGGCGCGGCCGCGGGCCTGGGCCTGGGCCTGGCCGCCGCGTGGCTGTTCCACAAGAAGGACTACGGCGGCGCCTTCGGGGTGACCGCGGGCGCGATCATCGGCACGGCCTTCGGCGGGCCCATCGGCGGACTGGTCGGCGCGGTCGTGGGCGGCATCCTCGGCCACTTCCTGGGCAAGCTGTTTCTCTGATGATACGCTACCTCCGTTTTTTGTCGGGACGGGAGCGGACCCGCGAAGCCAACCGTCACCTCGGCCTGACCTTGGCCTTCGTGGCCGGGGCGGTGAACGCGGGCGGCTATCTCGCGGTCTCGCAATTCACCTCGCACATGACCGGCGTGCTGTCCTTCATCGCCGAGCACCTGGCCGCGCGCGACGCGCGTCTGGCCGCGACGGGCGCCGCCTCGTTCGCCGCGTTCCTGATCGGAGCCGCGACATCGGCCGTCCTGATCAATTGGGCGCGGCGCAAACAGCTGCAAAGCGAGTACGCGCTCCCGTTGCTGCTCGAGTCGTGCCTGCTGATGGTGTTCGGCGTGCTCGGGCATAACCTCGACGCCTACTCGGGTCACTTCGCGACGCTGACCGTGCTGCTGCTCTGCTTCGTGATGGGGCTGCAGAACGCGATCATCACCAAGCTCTCCGGCGCCGAGATCCGGACCACCCACATGACGGGCAACGCGACCGACCTCGGCATCGAGCTCGGCAAGCTGTTCTACTGGAACGACGCTGATCGCGCGGACAAGGTCCTCGCGAACCGGGAGAAGCTCGGCATCCACGCGAGCTTGATCGCCTTGTTCGTCGCCGGCGGCTGCCTCGGCGCGCTCGGCTTCAAGCATCTCGGCTACGGGCTGACGGTCCCGCTCGCGTTCCTGCTCCTGGCCATCGCGGCCGCTCCCGTGTGGGACGACGTCGCGTCGCGCGTGGCCGAGAGCAGCCCGCGCCGGCGCAGCACCGACTAGCCGGCGGCGCGAATCAAGACGCGATGTCGCCGAGGGTGAAGTAGACGGTGGCCCCCTCGTTCACGGCGCCGTTCGCCCAGACCCGCCCCCCGTGACGGGAGACGATGCGCGCGACCGTCGCCAGCCCGATGCCCGTGCCCGCGAATTCCGCCGCGGAGTGCAGGCGCTGGAACGGGGCGAAGAGGCGGTGGGTCTGGGTCGCGTCGAACCCAGCTCCGTTATCGCGAACGAAGAAGACCGCTTCGCCGCCTTGGCGCTCCTGGCCGACCTCGATGCGCGCCTGCGGCCGCTTTGACGTGTATTTCCACGCGTTCTCCAGGATGTTTTCGAGCACCACCGGCAGCAGGTGGGCGTCGGCGTTCGCGGCGAGGCCGTCGTCGACCGTCGCCCGGACCTTTCTTTCCGGCTGCCGCTCGTGGAGGCCGGCGAGAACTTTGCGAGCCAGCTCTGTCACATCGACGGGTACGCGCTGCAGCGGCGCCCGGGCGACGCGCGCCAGGTCGAGCAGGTCGTCGATGAGCACGGTCATCCGCGTGGCCGCCGCCTGCACGCGGTCGAGATATTCGCGCCCCTCGTCGCTCAGCGTCCGGCGGTGCTCCCGGTGGAGAAGCGTGATGAAGCCCTCGATGGCCCGAAGCGGCGCGCGCAGGTCGTGGGAGACGCTGAAGCTGAACGCTTCGAGCTCTTTGTTCGCGCGCTCGAGCTCGATCGTCCACTCGCGGCGGCGGCGCGCCATGTCCAGATGGGTCCGGACGCGCGCGAGAAGCTCTCGCGCCGAGAACGGCTTGACGAGGTAGTCGTCGGCCCCCGTCTGGAGGCCCTCGAGGAGGCACTCCTCCCCGGCGCGGGCGGAAAGCAGGACGATGGGGATGTCCTTGGTTTTGGGATCGCGGCGGAGTTCCTGGATGAGCTCGAAGCCTCCCATCCGGGGCATCATGACGTCGCTGAGCACGAGGTCGGGACGGTTGGCGCGCGCCGCCTCGAGCGCCTCCGCTCCGTCGCCCGCCGCGTCGATCAGCCAGTGCGCCGAGAGAAGCCGGATCAGGTATCCCCGCATGTCCGCGTTGTCGTCGACGACCAGCACGCGGGCGCGCGGGCCAACCGCCGCCGGGGCCGCCAGGCCGTCGGGCTCGGCGACCGGGGCGTCGTCCGGAGGGTTCGCTCCGATCCAGCGCTCGGCCTCCAGAAGATACGGGGCCGCCGCGGCCTCCGGCGGTCTGCGCGCACGCCCGCGCGCGACGCGCTCCGCGGGGAAATGGCCGGTCCCCTTGGGGACGGCGACCCGGAACGTGCTGCCCTGCTTCTCGACGCTCGAGACGCTCGCTGTTCCGCCGTGGAGCGTCGCGAGCTCCATGACCAGCGAGAGGCCGATGCCGCTTCCCTCGAAGCTGCGGCCCGGCGCTCCCTCGACGCGGTGAAACCGCTCGAAGAGGCGGGGGAGCTCGTGAGCGGGGATGCCGCAGCCCGTATCCTGGACGACGAGCTCGACGAAGTCTCCTTTCGATCTCAGGCTCACGACGATCTCTCCCTCGAGCGTGAATTTTAACGCATTCGAGATGAGATTGAGGACGATCTTCTCCCATTGCACGGGGTCCACGTAGACCGGCTCCGTCAGCGGCTCGCAGTCGACGATCAGCTTAATTCCCGCGCGGTGCGCCAGGGAGCGGAACGAGCTCGCCAGGTCGGCGGTCATGATGCCGAGATCCGTCGGCGTGAACGTCAGTTCAAAGCGGTCGGCTTCGATGCGCGCGAAGTCGAGAAGGCTGTTGACGAGCCGCAGGAGCCGGATCGAGCTGCGATGCACGGCCTTGAGGTCGTCGCCCTCGAGCGACGGCGCCGGCCGGGCCAACGCATCCTCGACGGGGCCCAGGATGAGGGTCAGCGGCGTACGGAATTCGTGGGAGACGTTGCTGAAGAAGGCCGTCTTGGCGCGGTCCGCCTCGGTGAGCGCCTCGACTCTCTTTTTCTCCGTCTCATACGCGCGGGCGCCGGCGATGACGGTCATGGCCATATCTGCCGTCGCGTGAAAGAAACGCCGGTAGCCTTCTTCGAGGGCGCGGTGAGGGCTGATCCCGGCGACGAGAAACGCGTAGGGCTTCGCCTCGCCCGCGCGGAACATCGGCAGAACGATCGCCCGCTCGGGGCGCGCGTGCCAGCGTCCGAGCGGCAAGGGGCCGAAGCGCGCGGCGAGGTCTTCGACGACGACCTCGCTCCCGGTCCGCGCGGCTTCGGCGAAAGGCCAGCCGGCCGCGCGCTCATCGGCGGAGAGCGGCGCTTGAGCCGGCTTGGCGGGGCCGTCGTAATCCTTCCAGCCGCCCGCGCCGGCCAGCCGGACGGCGTCGCCGTTCTCGTTCCGCAAATAGAGCAGAACGAACGGAAGATCCAGCTCGTTGTCCGACAGAACCTCCAGCGTGATCCGGTGCGCCTCCGCCTCGGATTTCGCCTTGGCGGCTCGCGCGGCTAGATCGTGCAGCATCCGAATCTGGCGCTCGCTCTGGACCTTCGCCGTCGTCTCCTGCACCGTGTTGAGCACCCCGGCCACGCCTCCGTCGTCGCCGGGAACGGGGCTGTAGGAAAAAGTGAAATAGGTCTCCTCGGCCATGCCGCCGCTGTTGATGAACAGCTGGAGGTCCTCCGTCCAGGTGGCGGGTCCGCCGTCCAGGACGCTTTTCGCCATGGGCCCGGCGACGTCCCAAACCTCGGCCCAGACCTGCGCGGCCGGCGCGGCCAAGGACGCGGGATGCTTGTCCCGCAAGATCGGGCAATAGGCGTCGTTGTAGAGGTGCAGCAGGTCGGGACCCCACCAAAGAAGCATCGGGAAACGGCTGCCGAGCACCACGCCCAGCATGGTCTTGAGGCTTCTCGGCCAGGCCTCGACGGGGCCGAGCCCCGTCTGGGACCAATCGATGGAGCGCATGAGCGCCCCCATCTCGCCGCCGTCGGCGAACAGGCGTCTCGCGCTTTCGCCGCCGTCTTTTTTCCCCGCCATAGTCTCCCGGTAAACGGGCATAGGGTGCGCCTCCCGGGCGGGGTCCGCAACGCCGCCATTGTCAGGGAAGTCAGCCGACTAGCGCAAGGATGGGTCGGACTGCAGCGCGGTCACGCAGGCCATGTTGACGATATCGTCGACGGACGCGCCGCGCGACAGGTCGTTGACCGGCTTGGCGAAGCCCTGCATGATCGGCCCGAGGGCTTCCGCGCCGGTCAGGCGCTGCACGAGCTTGTAGCCGATGTTGCCGCTCTGCAGGTCGGGGAACACGAGCACGTTCGCGCGTCCCGCGACCTTCGAGCCGGGGAACTTCTTCTGGCCGATCTCGGGCACGAGCGCGGCGTCGGCCTGCATCTCGCCGTCGATGGCGAGGTCCGGGGCCTTCTCCTTGGCGATGCGCACGGCCTCCTTGACGGCGGTGACGAGCTCGTGCTCGGTGAAGCCGTTCGTCGAGAAGGACAGGAACGCGATGCGCGGCTCGATGCCGGTGAGCACCTTCGCCATGCGCGCCGAGGAGATGCCGATCGCGGCGAGCTTCACGGGCACGGGGTCGATGTTGATCGCGCAGTCGCCCATGATGAGCACGCCGTCGTCGCCCTGCTTCGGGCTCGGGAAGATCATGATGAAGAAGCTCGAGATCGTGCGCACGCCCGGGGCGGGCTTGATGATATGCAACGCCGGCCTGACGGTATCGGCGGTGGCGTGGTCGGCCCCGGAAAGGTAGCCGTCCACGCGGTCGTTGTGGAGCATCATCACGCCGTAGACGAGGGGATCGGACACCGTCGTCTTCGCCTCGTCCTCGGAAATCCCCTTATGCTTGCGCAGCTCGTAATACTGCGCCGCGTACTCGGCGAACTTGGGATCCTTCGCGGGCTCGACGATCTCGACGCCGGACACGTCGGCCCCGTTTTCGGCGGCCACCTTGCGGATCTTCTCGGGATTGCCGAGAAGAACCGGAACGCACAGGCCTTCCTTCTTTAAGATCGCGGCGGCTTTGACCGTGCGCTTTTCCTCGCCCTCGGGCAGAACGATTTTTTTCTTGAGAGCGGCCGCCTTGCGGCGGATGTCCCCGACGATGTCGCGGTTCAAAGTGGTAGTCATGGCCCGAGGATAGCGAATCGCGCCCTCGCCGGGCAACCTATCCGAAGAGGTTCTTAAGCCCGGTGAGCCGGTCGGCCAGCGCGAGATGCTCCGCCTCGTCGTCGGCGATGCGTCCGAAGATCGCCGCGGTCACGGGATCGCGCTCGGCGAGCGAGCGGCGAAAGCTTTCCTCGGCGGCCTGGCCGCGGGCCTCGGCCTCCCGCATCCAGACGGCGAACTCGGAGGCGGTCCTGGCCAGGGTCAGGCGCCGCCATAGGCGGTCGGAGACGGGGCGGGCGTCCACGCGCACGCCGAGCTCGGCCATGCGCGCGAGCAGGAGGTTCAGATGAACCTCTTCCTCGAGGCCGATGCGCCGCCAGGCCGCGCGCAATTCGTCGGGCGCGTCGGTCAGGGTGTCGGCGGCCCAGAGGAACGCCGCGAAGGCCTGGCGCTCGGCGAACGCCGCCGTGCGCAGGCGGTCGCCGAGGCCGTCGGGCCCGCCCAGGCCGCGCGCGCCGGGAGCGTGCTCCTCGGGGGCGCAGACGACGAACGGGCTCCAATCCATGACCCATGATAGCGCAAAAGGTTAAAATCGAAACATGAAGCGATTATTCGCGCTCGCGTTGGTCCTCCTGGCGGCCTGCGCGGAGCCGCCGGAGGAAGCGCCCCCCGCCCTGGGCGCGGGCCCCGTCGTCCTGTTCGTCGGCGACTCCCTCACCGCGGGCTACGGCGTCGAGCCGGAGGAGGCCTGGCCCGCGCTCGTCGGAAAGGCCTGGGCCGAGCGCGGCCTGGCGTGGCGCGCCCGCAACGCGGGCGTGTCGGGCGCGACGACCGCGGGCGCCGTCGAGGCCGCGCGCTGGGCGCTGACGCCCGAGGTCAAGCTCGTCTTCGTCTGCATCGGCGGCAACGACGGCCTGCGCGGCACGCCGCTCGACGAGACGGGCAAAAATCTCAACGCTCTGCTGAAAGAGCTGGGTCACGGGGGCCGGAAAGTCGTGCTCGCCGGCATGAAGATTCCGCCGAACTACGGCCGGCCGTACGCGGACGGCTTCGAGGCGCTGTTCCCGGCCGCGGCGAGGAGGAGCGGCGCGCTGTTCATGCCGTTCCTGCTCAACGGCGTCGCCGGCGATCCGCGCTACAACCAGCCGGACGGCATCCATCCGAACGTCGAGGGGCACAAGCTCGTCGCCGCCGCGGTGCTGGCTTTTCTGGATTCAAAGGGGCTTCCCAAATGAGCGCGCCGATCCTGGAGCTGACCGACATCGTCAAGGATTTCACCTCGGGCGGCGAGTCGCTGCGCGTGCTCGACGGCGTGCGGCTCGTCATTCATCCCGGCGAGACGCTCGCCGTGACCGGTCCCAGCGGCTCGGGCAAGTCCACCTTGCTCGGCATCATGGCCGGGCTCGAGCGCCCCTCCTCCGGCTCCGTCCGCCGCGACGGCGAGGACGCCTCGGCGTGGAGCGAGGATCGCTCGGCGCGGTGGCGCCGCCGCCGGCTCGGCTTCGTGTTCCAGAGCTTTCGGCTCGTGCCCACCTTGACCGCGCTCGAGAACGCGGCGATGCCGCTCGAGCTCCTCGGCGCCGGCCCCGCCGAGGCCGAGGAGCGCGCCGCCGGCCTGCTCCAGGCGCTGGGCCTCGACGAGCGGCTTCACCACCGGCCGTCAGCCTTGTCCGGAGGCGAGCAACAGCGCGTGGCGCTCGCCCGCGCCTACGCCCACGGCCCCGCGCTGATCCTGGCCGACGAGCCGACGGGCAGCCTCGACCGCGCGACCGCGGAGAAGGTGCTCGCCGCCCTTCTCGAGCTCAACGCCCGCTCGTCGACCGCGCTCGCGGTCGTCACGCACGATCCGACGGTCGCGGCCGTCCTCGGCCGCTCGGTGCGCCTGGAGCGCGGCCGGCTCGCCGCGTGATCCGGCTCGGCCTTCGCCTCGCGCTGCGGCAGTGGCCGCGCTTTCTTTTTTTCGCGGCGTGCCTTTCGCTGGGAACCGGCTTTCTCGTCGCGGTCGCGCACCTGCTCACCGCCGTGGACAAGGCGGTGGCCGTGCGCGCGCGGGAGATGCTCGCCGGCGACGTCGAGGTTTCCTCGGGGCGGGATTTCAGCCCGCGCGAGCGCGAAGCGTTTTCCGCCGCGCTGGCGCCGGGGCGCCGGGAGGCGCGCTCGGTCATGTTCTCCTCGATGCTCACGCCCGCGAGCGGCGACACGCTGTTTCTCGTGTCCGTGAAGTCCGTGCCGGCGGCCTATCCGCTGCGCGGCGTCCTCAAGACCGATCCGCCCGGCGGCGCGTCGCTGCTCTCGGGCGGAGGCAAGTGCCTCGTCGAACGGACCCTGACCTTGCAGCGCGCGCTCCGAGCCGGCGACCGCGTGAAGCTCGGCGCGCTGACCTTGACCGTCGCCGGCGTCATCGACCGGGAGCCCGACCGGGGCTTCGCCGCGTTCGCCTTCGCGCCGCGGCTGATGATCGCGGCGGAGGACCTGGAGCGAACCCGGCTGCTCGGCCTCGGCGCGCGCACGCGCTTTCGCTGGACCCTGGCGCTCGGCGACGGCGAGGACCCGGTGGCGGGCTCCAAGGCTCTGAAGCTCCGGCTGGAGAAGGCCCTGCCCGAGCCGCATCTCGCGATCGAGTCCTACACCGAGGGCGAGCCCGCGATGCGCGACGGCCTGCGCCGCTCGGCGATCTTCTTCACCATCCTCTCGCTCGCGGCCCTCCTGCTCGGCGCGGCGGGCCTGCGCGCGGGGCTGACCCTGTTCCTCGATTCGCAGGCCGAGACGATGGGGCTCCTGCGCTGCCTCGGCGCCTCGGCGCGGGAAGTCGAGCGCCTCTACGCGGGGCTGTGCATCGGGACGGGCCTCGCCGGCGGCCTCGGGGGCGGCCTGCTCGGCTGGGGCACGGCCGCGCTCGCCGGGACCTGGGCGCCGCGGTTCGGCGTGGAACTGAGCGTGGCGCCGGACCCGACCGCGTTCCTCGAGGCCCTGCTGCTCTCGGCGGCCCTGGCCTGGGGCCTGTCCGCCGCGCGCGTGCGCGCGCTCGCCGCCCGCCCCCCGCTCGACGCGCTGC
>JAHFCD010000417.1 GCA_023249695.1 Elusimicrobiota bacterium | reverse complement strand
TGGAGGCTTCGTCGAAAGCCCTCGCGGTCGAGGCGGCGAGCAGGGCCAGGCCGACGAGAAGTAAGGCGCGCGTCACCTCCCAAGTTTAGCCCGATTGCGCGAAAGGTCAAGCCTTCCGGGCTCCCTGTTCCCGAACTTCCAATGTTGGAAGCGCGAGAGCGGCGCTTTAAAACCCCATGAACCGGGAGTTCGGAGGTTAACGCCAGCCGCTCTTCACGCGCGCGATCGCCGGGCGGCCCTCGCCGAAGCGGAACAGGATCGAGTACTTGAACACGTCGCCGAGCGTCCCCGACGGCGACCAGGCGAAGTCGGTCTCCATCGCGCGCCAGCAGACGCCGCCGCCGAGCGCCAGGCCCGACAGCCCCCCCGCGTCGGTGCGCCCGGTGTTGTAGCCGGCGCGCACGGAGGCGGTGAGGCCGGGCGCCGCGAGCCAGCGCCGCTCGAGGCCGAGGCCCAAGGACGGCGTGTCCCGCTTGGGGGCGTCGAGCTGTGCCGCGAGCAGCCAGCCCTCTCCCGGGCGGTAGGAACCGCCGGCGTAAAACACCGTGGGAAGAGGATCGGCCACGGCCGCGTACTTGAGGCTGCCGCCGAAGCCGCGCACGCCCGCTCCCGCGGAGCCGTCGCGTCCTTTGTAGAGGACGCCGCCGTCCCAGGTCAAAGCGGTCGCGCGCGCCGTGTCGAGGGCGGAGTCCACGAGCTTCGCGCCGCCGCCGAAGGCGAGGCCCGTCCCGGCCAGGTTGTAGCCGTAGGACAAGGCGTAGGCCCGGTCGGACGAGGCGAAGGAGCCGCTCGGCGTGTCGGTCTCGACGAGGCCGCGGCGCGCGATGCCCGACGCGGAGAGGCTGTACACCGACAGCGCGGTCACGCCGTAGGCGTTGGCGCGCAGCGGCGAGTCGCGCCAGGACAGAACGGGGACCGAGAGGATCGCCGCGTCGTAGGAGATGCCCTCGAAGCGGGACTCGTGCGCGGCCGCCGCCTCCACGCGCTCCTGGAAGCCGAGGCCGGCGGGGTTGTACCACGCGGCGTAGGCGTCGTCGGCCACGCCGCCCAGGGCCTCGCCCATCGCCGCCCCGCGCGCGCCCGGGGCCAGGCGCAGGAAGGCGCCGGCCGCCGTGCCCTTGGCCGAGCCCGCGCGCGCAGGACCGGACAGGACGCCGAGGATCAGCAGCGCGGCGATCATTTTCATTTGATCACCGCCATCTTGAAGGTCTTGCGCCGGGAGCCGACCGACACCTGGCCGACGTAGAGGCCGCTCGCGACGTCGGTCCCGCCGTCGTTGCGCCCGTCCCAGCCTTGGTAGTAGGACTGGCCGGAGGCGAGCGCGCCCATGTCGATCGTGCGGATCAGGCGGCCGGTCGCGTCGAACACGCGCAAGGTCCCCTGCCCCGTCAGGCCCGGCGGGACCGCGACGCGCACCATCGTGCCGCGCACGGTCAACGAGCCGGCGCCGTGGATCGCGGTGACGGTCTTGATCTGCAGGTCGAACGGGTTGGGGAAGTTGTAGGCCTCGAGGTCCCCGCCGTGCGCCGCGCCGCCGATCGCGCCGGCGCCGGAGGCGAGCAGGACGAAGGTCGAGAAGTGGCTCACGTTCTGCGTGAGCGAGCGAGCGGTCGTGTCGAGCGCGGGCGCTCCCCCGAGCGCGTCGGGCTGAAGGACGTACTGCCCCGTGCCGGGGTTGTACCAGTACAGGCTCAGCGCGGACGGATCGGTCACCGCGCTCGAGTAGACGACGGTGAGCTGGGCGGGACGGGCCAGCGCCGACGGCACGCCGGGCGGCAGCTCGATGTCGTAGAAATCACTTTGCGCCGGCAAGGTCGCGGGAAGAGCCGCCGCCGCCGCCCTCAGGCCCTCGGGAAGGGACGCCGCCGAGATTCCCGCCGCCGTCCCGGCGCGGCGCAAGGTCACCGTCACGCTCGAGGAGGCGTCCACGAGGAACGCGCCGCGGGGCAGGACGACGCGCCCGGCGTCGCCCTCGGTGACGAGAACGCCTCCGACGGAGTTCGCGACGGCCGCGCGGTGCGCGCCCGTCTCGCCCGTGTAGAACGCCGCCGTCGCCGACACGATCAGCTCGCGGGCCGCCGATGCCCCCACGGCGCCGTAGTCGAGGGCGGAGCTGAACGCGTTCACCCGCAAGGTGAAGCTCGATTCGCCGACGCCCGCGTCGTACTTCACGGTCAGGCGACGGCGATCGGAGGACAGGCTCCAGCTCGCCAGGGCGCCCGTCGCCGCGGCCGTCGTGACGACGAGCGACGGATCGTCGTCTGAGGCGGAGCGCGCGCGCAGGGGCCTGGAGAACAGGAATTCCACCGTCGTGCGCGCGCCGGCCCGGCGCGAGCGGGCGGAAACCGTCGGCGCGGCCGGGCGCACGAGAAGGTCAAGGACGCGGGCCTCGGCCGTGCTCATGAGCACGACGACGGCCGCCTCGGCGGGCGCGGCGGCGACGTCGGCGGCCGACAGCGCCAGCACGCGGTAGGTCCGGCCCGCGCGCAGGCCGCCGATCTTGTAGGCGACGGCGGCGCGCGCCGACGCGTCGCGGGTGACGGAGCCGTAGATGAACTCGGACAGGTCGGGGGTGACGGCCGCGACCGCGCGCAGCTCGTCGTCGGGGACGGGCGAGCCGTCGGGCAGGCGCAAGGTCCCCGAGATCGTGCCGCCCCCGCCGAGCGTCAGCACGCCGAGGTCGGCGAGCGCGCCGGTGACCAGGACCGTGCGCGTCAGGCTCGCCTGGCCGGAGGCGGCCACGGTCAGGCGGTAGGCGCCGGTCGACAGCGACGGGATCGCGAAGCGCCCGTCGGGCTCGGTGCGCAGCGCGAGATCGGCCAACGGATCGTCGGCCGGAAGCACGCCGGAGCGCTGCAGGAACAGCGCCGCGCCCGGCGCTTCTCCGGCGGCGCCGCCGAGCGCGGAATAAAGCGGCGAGCCGTCGGCGCTCGTCACGCGTCCGGTCGCCGTCGAGACCGCGGGGGCCAACGCGAAGCTTTGCGCCGCCCCGCTCGACACGT
>JAHFCD010000416.1:1283-3005 GCA_023249695.1 Elusimicrobiota bacterium | reverse complement strand
CTGGAGGTCACCAAAGTGCCATCTCGGAGAAACATAACTTCCACAAAATTGGAGTGCGCGTGGAATGTGCGCAAAGTACGCTGAGTCTGGGCGTCGATTAAGAGCACGTCGCCCTGGGAAGTTCCGATGGCAAGACGCTTTCCGTCGCTGGAAAGCGCCATAGTACTGCCGTCAGAAGATGGTCTCAGGTTCGGCTTTCCCAACAGGAGAACTGGCTGGGAGGATTCGGACCACGCGGCCGTCGTGACAAAAACGAGAGCGAAAAGAGACAGCAGAATGCTTTTCTTGATAGAGCTCTCCGTTATCAACGATTCAGATGCCGTGATGATGAGGTAGTGCTCCAGGATTATATGCTAATATGTGTACGAAAGCCGCCACCCCTCACCCTTGTACGGCATCTCGGGCGGCTTTCATCGGGGCGCGCGCCGCGAGGCGCGCGCCCCGCCGATTTTTAGGCCGTAGGACCAATGCCTAGGGCGGATGGGACCTTCGCCTTTTGCGGCATTTCGGGCCTGCTGTTATAATTGAATTCATGAAAATTCAGCCGATTCTCGCGCTTCTGTTGAGCGCCGCCCTGGCCTCCCCCAGCGCGGCCCAGACCCGCGTCGCGATCGGCGCCGCACGCGGAATCCCCGGGATTTCGGTGGTGCCGACGCTTGGCGGCATGACGTCGTCCTTCACGCCGTCCCTCAATAATACGTTGCTGTCCCCGGCGCTGTCCCCCAATCTGTCCGTCGCGCCCGCGCCCGCCTTATCCGCCGCCGCCGTTCCCGTCTCGGTCTCGCCGTTGCCCATTCTCGCCGCGGCCGCCATCCCGTCGCTCGTTCCCGCCGCGGCCGCGAAAGCCGTTGCGCCTCTCGTCTCAGCCGGGATCAAGCCCTTAGCGGCGACCCACAACGAGTCCCCTTCCGTTTCCGCCGTGGCGATCCGTTCCGAGAGCGAGTCGTTCTGGTCCGGCTCCGCCGCGAAAGACGGTCTCGACGACGTCGTCCCCGTCGCCGTACCCGCCGCGAAAACACCGTCCCCCTCTTTGATGCGCGGCGCCGCCGTCCTGGCCCCCGCCTCCGCCGCGCTCTCCCTCCCCCACTGGACCGCCGCCGTCGCGCCGTACGCCGAGGGAGCCGCGGTCCTCGCCGGCGCCTACGCGCTGACGCGCATCTCGAACTGGGCGGTCGACAAGCTCGCGCTCCGCCTCGGCTGGGACAAGAACGCCGTCGTCATGGCCCGCTTCATCTCGAAGGTCGTGCTGTGGACCGCCGGCGCCGTCGCCGGCCTGTCCGTGCTCGGCGTGTCCGGCACGGCCTTCCTTGCCACCGTCGGCGCGGGCGGCACGGCGATGGCGCTCGCGATCACGCTCGCCGTGCGCGACGTGGCCGGCAACCTGTTCCACGGCGTCCATTTTCTCCTGAGCCGCCCGTTCACCGTCGGCGACAAGGTCACGATCGGCAAGACGACGGGCGTCGTCCACGACCTGACGTTGCGCTACCTGGTCCTGCAGGACGAGAACGGCGGGTTCATCCTTTACACCTACAACAGCATCGCCGCCGCCGCCGTGAAGCTGTACGGCGAGTACCAGACCAAGGAGCTGCGCCTGACCTTGGGTAAACCCGCGTTCCCGCGCGGCCTGCTGCGCGCCTTGCGCGACGCGGCCTCGCCCACGCTCTGGAAGCCGATCCTGTTCTCGGCGCTCGCAATCGTCGCCCTCTCCTTTCTCCCCCTGCT
>JAHFCD010000416.1:0-1273 GCA_023249695.1 Elusimicrobiota bacterium | reverse complement strand
GGCCGCCGTCAAGGGCACCTCGGTGTCGTGGCTGGCCGTCATCCTCCCCTATCTCAAGGCGGCCGGCGTCTTTTTCCTGACGACGTCGATCTCGCGCTCGCTCAAGGCGGGCGTGGAGCGCCTGGCCTCGCGCTACGGCTGGACGCGCCCCGTGGCGACGGTCGGCAAGCTCGGCGCCGCGGTGCTGACCTGGATCGTCGGAGGCTCCTTCCTCCTCAACGCCGTCGGCGTCTCCTGGGCCTGGGTCGCCGGCACCTTGTCCCTCTCGACCGTGCTCGTCAGCATCGCGGTCAACGACTACGTCAGCGCGGTGTTCCAGGGCTCTTTGGTCCTGACGCTCAAGCCCTTCCAGATCGGTGATCACGTCAAGATCGGCGAGCACGAAGGCACCGTCGTCGACATCACCTTGCAGTACGTCGTGCTGAAGCTCGACGGCGAGAGCTTCATGCTCATCCCCCATTCCGTGGTCAAGGACTCCGCGATCGGCACCCCGCGCGAGTACGGCCAGCGACGGAAATAGAAACAAAGGAAAATAGAATGTCATCACCTCGCAGAGAAGATGTCCGCAACATCGCCATCATCGCCCACGTCGACCATGGCAAAACCACGCTCGTCGACGCCCTCCTCAAAGCCAGCGGCGAATTCAACGTCAAGGCCGACGCGGCGCAGGAGCAGGTTCTCGACTCCAACGATCTCGAGCGCGAACGCGGCATCACCATTTTGGCCAAGAACACCTCGATCCAGTACGGCGACAAGACGATCAACATCGTCGACACCCCCGGCCACGCCGACTTCGGCTCCGAGGTCGAACGCATCCTGAAGATGGTCGACGGCGCGCTGCTGATCGTCGACGCGGTCGAGGGCCCGATGCCCCAGACGCGCTTCGTGCTGCGCAAGGCGCTGGCCCTGGGCCTGCACCCGATCGTCGTCATCAACAAGATGGACCGCCCCCACATCCAGCCGCAGGTGGCGCTCAACAAGGTGTTCGACCTCTTCATCGACCTCGGCGCGACCGAGCCTCAGATGGAGTTCGCGGTCGTCTACGCCGCCGGCAAGGCCGGCTGGTCGAGCCACGAGATGGTGACGAGCGCTCCCGACATGAAGCCGCTGCTCGACACGATCATCAAGTCGGTGCCCGGCCCGCAGGTCGACGAGAACAAACCCCTGCAGATGCTGATCACGATGCTCGATTACAGCGCCTATCTCGGCAAAATCGGGATCGGCCGCATGCAGAACGGTAAGATCGCCAAGAACGAGACCGTCGTGCTGATCA
>JAHFCD010000415.1 GCA_023249695.1 Elusimicrobiota bacterium | reverse complement strand
GGCGAGCCAGATCACCGGCAAGGACACCGACGCGAACCCGGCGAACTGCGACTCGCCCGGCTGCTGCCAGTGGCACGCCTTCGAGAAGAACCTGCCCACGCCGCCGGCCATGGATTTCGACTTCTACCGCACCTCCGCCGCGGCGACGACGGGCTGCCCGAACCATGCAGGGGCGGTCGGCTCGACCTTGGCCGGCGTCGCCTCTGGGGGCAGCTGCTACTACAACGGCGACGTCACCGATTGGGACGACACGACCGCCGGAAAGACCATTTTCATCGAAGGCAGCCTGTCGGTCAAGTCGCCCGGAATGTTTCACACCGGCACGATGATCATCATGGGCAACGTGAACCTCCCTAACGGCGCCTGGGGCAAGGGCAACGCCACGATGAGCATGCCGACCAAGGCCTGGAAGCAGTACTGCAACGACTGGGCCGCCTACAAGGTGTTCGACCCGACCGCGGCCGTGGATTTCCCCGGGCTCAACTCCACCTACTCCTCCGGCGCGATCACGAAAAATTCCACCAAGCTCGCGCTCAACGGCTTTTTTTACGTCGGCGGGAACTTCAACAACGGCGGCGGCGGCGGCGGCAACAGCGACATCTACGGCGTGCTCTACGCGATCGGGAGCTCCACGCTCTCGGCGTCCTCGCCCATCGACTTCTACTACAACGGCAACGCGACCCAAAGCATCATCACCACGAACGTGAGCCTGACCCGTTCCTCCTGGAAGGACGAGGTTCGCGGCTGGCCGTCGGGCCTTTAATCCCGCGCGAATGATAGAATAGGCCCCGTGAAGCGCTCCGGCCTGTTCATCGTCTTCGAAGGCCCCGATAAATCCGGGAAGTCCACCCAGGCGCGCCTGCTGGCCGACACCCTGAAGGGCCGGGGGCACGCCGTCCTCCATACGCGCGAGCCCGGCGGCACCTCGGTCGCCGAGGGCGTGAGGCGCGTCCTTCTCGATCCGTCCCTGACCATCGATCCACTGGCCGAGCTGTTCCTCTACGAGGCGTCGCGGGCCCAGCATACTCAGGAAAAATTAATTCCCGCCCTCAAGGCGGGAATGATCGTCATCTCCGAGCGCTTCACGATGTCCACGGACGCCTACCAGGGCGTCGCCCGCGGCCTCGGACTCAAGACGACCACGGCGCTCAACCGGATCGCGACGAGCGGCCTGAAGCCGGACCTGACCATCCTTCTCGACATACCGGTGAACGAATTCGACACGCGCGACCAGGGGCGAGAGCTCGACCGCCTCGAGCGCGAGAACGGCGAGTTCCGCCTCAAGGTCCGCAAAGGCTACCTGAAGGCCGCGAAGGCCGACTCGCGCGCCGTCGTGCTCGACGGCAAGCTTCCGCCCGACGCCCTGCAGTCGAAAATTCTCGCCCTCGTCGCGAAGAAAATCCGATGAGGCTCGACAAGGTCCTCGGTCAGCGCCGCGCGGTCAAAACGCTCGAAGGCCTGCTGCTCTCCGAGCGCCTGCCGGCCGCGATGCTTTTCGTCGGGCCCGAGGGCGTGGGCAAGTCCCTGGCCGCGATCGAGTTCGCCAAGTCTCTGCTGTGCCGCGAGCGCCCGTTCACCGGCGAGTCCTCCTGCGGCGAGTGCTCCGATTGCCGCGCCGTCGACCAACGCACCCATCCCGACGCGGTCATCGTCGACGCGGCCTACCAGGCCTCCCTCGAAGAAGAGGAGCCGGAGAAGCAGAAGATCTGGAAGGTGGACACGATCCGGCACCTGCTCAAGGACCTGAGTTTCAAGTCCATGCTCGACGGCTGGAAGATCGCGGTGATCCCCGACGCCCAGAGGCTCAACGAGGCGGCCGCCAACGCGATGCTCAAGATTTTAGAGGAGCCCCAGCCGCAGACCCTGTGGATCCTCGGCGCGACCCAGCGCGAGCGCCTGCCCCGCACGATCGCGTCGCGCTGCTTCACCGTCCCGTTCGGTCCGCTGCCCGAGCCCGTCCTCGAGAAGATCCTGACGGGCCGCGGCATGGCGCCCGCCCAAGCCAAGCGCCTCGCCGCCCTCTCCGACGGGTCCGCCGGGCGCGCGCTCGAGCTCGCCGAGGACGACGGCCTGCTCGGCGGCTTCGCCGCCGGCGGCGGGCCGCTCGCCGCCGTCACCGCCTCCGACGGCCTCCCGAAGGACCTCGCCGCCGCGCGCGTGAAGGTGGAACGCGCGCTGTATTCGCTGGGCCAGGACCTCCGCCGCCGCCATCTTGACGGTGAAGCGTCCTTTCTCAAAGTCGAAGGACCGCTGCGCGAGCTGTCGCGACTGCGCGCGGCCCTGCGCGCCAACGCCGACCCGAAGTTGATCCTAACCCTGGCTTCTCTCGAAGCCGAAGCCGCACGGTGACCCCATGACGAAGCCCTATTACATCACGACTCCGATCTACTACATCAATGCGGCGCCCCACGTCGGCCACGCGTACACGACGATCGCCGCCGACGTCCTCGCGCGCCACATCCGCGGGCGCGGGCGCGCCGCGCACCTGCTGACCGGCACCGACGAGCACGGCCAGAAGGTCGAGGACGCGGCCAAGGCCGCGGGCAAGCACGTAATGGACTTCTGCGACGCGACTTCTTCCAAATTCAGGGACTTATGGAAGCACCTCGACATCCATGTCGACGACTACATCCGCACGACCGAGAAGCGGCACGAGGACAAGGTGCAGGAGCTGTTCTCCCTGCTGATGAAGAACGGCGACATCTATAAGGGCAAGTACGAGGGGCTCTACGACGTCGTCAGCGAAGCCTTCGTCAAGGAAACGGACGCGGTGAAAGGCCCGGGAGGCGTCCTCCTCGGCCCGGATTCCGGCAAGCCCCTACAGAAGCTCTCCGAGGAGACCTACTTCTTCAAGCTCTCCAAGTACGGCCCGGCGCTCCTCGAGCATTACAAGGCGAACCCGGGCTTTCTCGCGCCCGCGCACCGGGCGAAGGAGCTGCTGAACTTCGTCGAGGGCGGCCTCGAGGACGTGTCGGTCTCGCGCACCAAGGTCAAGTGGGGCATCCCCGTC
>JAHFCD010000414.1 GCA_023249695.1 Elusimicrobiota bacterium | reverse complement strand
GGAAGAGGCCGGTTTTGTCCGTCAGCACGGTGCCGGAGGGCGGCGCTTGCTCAGGGGCCTCGATGCCGAGGCGCTCGAAGAGGACGCGCGCGCTCTCCCAGTTCAGGAGCTTGTCGCCGTCGGAGTGGATGAGCTCGAGGCGGATGCCGAGCTTTTGAATGCGGGCCGCGTCGTCCAGCGAAAACTCGAGGCGGAACATGTCGCTGGAGCGGCGCAGGAGCGCCTCCTGCCAGCCGGGATTTTTCGTGTCGGCCTCGAGGTCCTTGAGGAACGCCTTGCGGAGATGATCGACGGCCTTGTCCCACGGCTCCTTGAGGTCTTCGCGCATCATCGCGCCCGCGTTCTTCGCGGCGAGCGCGATGAGCTGCCCGCGCGAGAAATTCCACTGGGCGACCCAGGCGGCGACGGCGGGCGCCAGAAAGGGGTTGAGACGGGCGGTCGCCTCCCACAGCTCCGCGGTCGCGTCGCCGGCGTTGAGCCAGTCGATGACGGTGCGGGTGGCCTTGCCCATCGCCTCGAAGTCCTTGCCGGCGCGCTTCTCGCTGCCCGAAAAGTGCGTCGTCGCGTGGAGGAGGAAGACCCGCGAGCCGGACAGCGCCTCGAGCGCGGCGGCGACCGCGGGCTCGGCGTGGAGCTGGATCATGCGCTGAAAGACGAGCGTGCCGAAGGAGTGGAGGGCGAGCTCGACCTTGCCCCCGGGCGAGCCTTTCGCGGCGAGGAGCACGGCTTGCGCGAGGTCGCGGGCGTCGGCGTCGATCGGAGTCTTCGTCTCCCGCCAGTCCGAGGGCGCGTGGCCGCGCGTCCACACGAACAGTTCGTCGCCCGCGGGCTTCTCCGCGCGCGCGAACAGGGGCTCGAAGCTCTCGTTGAGCGCCAGGCCGCCCGCGTACACGCGCGCCGGCGCGCGTCCGGCTCCCGCGCGGGACTTATAATGGATCGGCGCTCCGCCGTCGCCTTCGAAGGCGCCGAGCGTCCAGCCCTCTCCCGGCGCGGCGGCGCGCCCGCCGTCGAACAGGACCGCGGCCGCGGCGGCGGAGGCGTCGAGCGATTTCGCGCGGTCCTCGCTCTTGACCGGGGCGGCGGCCTTCGCCGCGAGGCTGGACAGCGCGGGAACCGCGAGGTTCGGCATCGCGGGCATGGCGGGAAGGGCGGGGACGGCGGTCGGGAGCATCAGCCTCGGGGTCGCGGCTTTGGCCGGCGCGGCCATCAGAAGCGGCGTCTGAAGTGCCGGCGGCGCGCTCGGAAATCCCGTCGGGGCCGCGATCGAGGGGGCGGCGGCCATGGCGCTCAAGGATCCCGCCATCCGGGGAGAGTCGACGACCCCGGCGGACGACGGGCGCGCGAACGCCAGCACGAGGCCGAGCAGGAGTGGGGTCATGACGACTATATTAGGATACGGCGCCGGCCTTCCTCTGGGCCGTACGGGCCCGGGCGGGAGCGGCAAAAGACATGCCCGGAGTTGGGCCCTCGGATCGTCGCCGCGCGTCTCGGGCCTCGGGGGATTTGATAAACTCGCCGCATGGACATCACGCGCGTGTGCGTCGTGGGCGGCGGGACGATGGGCAACGGCATCGCCCACGTCTTCGCGCAGAAGGGATTCGACGTCACGCTCGTCGAAGCCAAGGCGGAGTTCGCCGACAAGGCGCTGGCGACGATCGCCAAAAACATGGACCGCCAGGTCGCCAAGGGGGGGATGTCCGCCTCCGACAAGGACGCCGCCCTGGGCCGCCTCAGGACGGCGACGTCCATCGCCGCGGCCGCGGGCTTCCAGCTCGCGATCGAGGCCGTGCCGGAGCGCCTCGACGTCAAGACCGCGGTGTTCAAGGAACTCGAGCTCCACGGCGCGCCGGGCGCGATCCTCGCGACGAACACCTCGTCCTTGCCGATCTCCGACATCGCCGCGGCCGTGAAGGAGCCGGCGAACGTCATCGGCATGCATTTCATGAACCCCGTTCCCGTCATGAAGCTCGTCGAGATCATCCGCGGCCGGAAGACCTCCGACGCGGCGACCGAGACGATCAAGGCGCTGACGCTCACGCTCGGCAAGATCCCCGCCGTCGCCAACGATTTCCCCGGTTTCGTCTCCAATCGCGTCCTGATGCCGATGATCAACGAAGCGATCCTCTGCCTTCAGGAAGGCGTTTCCACGAAAGAGGACATCGACACGATCATGAAGCTCGGCATGGCGCACCCGATGGGGCCGATCGCGCTCGCCGACTACATCGGGCTCGACGTGTGCCTCGCCATCATGGAGGTGCTCGACAAGGGCTTCGGCGGCGTGAAGTACAAGCCGGCCGAGCTTCTGCGCGCGATGGTCGCCGGCGGCAAGCTGGGCGTGAAATCAGGGGCGGGCTTCTACGAGTACCCGAAAAAATAACCATGGACTTCAAATTCACCGACTCGATGGCGATGCTGCGCGACTCCGCCCGGGAGTTCGCCGAGAAGCGTCTCAAGCCCGGCGCCCTGGAATGGGACGAGCACGAGGCGATCCCGGAGGCCGTTTATCAGGAGGCCGCGGGCCTCGGCTTCTTCGGCCTGTCCGTGCCCGAGGACTTCGGGGGGCTCGGCGTCGATCCGCTGGCCTACGCGGCGGCGATGGAGGAGCTCGCGCGCGGCTCGGCGTCCTTCCAGGTTTGCGCGACGGTGCACAACTCCCTGGTCTGCGCGGCGGTCGCCAAATACGGCACCGACGAGCAGAAGAATAAATTCCTGCCCAAGATGGCCGCCGGGGAGTGGATCGGCGCCTACTCTCTCTCCGAGCCCGGCGCCGGCACCGACGCCGGCTCGCTGTCGACGAGCGCCGTGGACATGGGCGATCATTGGCTCGTCAACGGGACGAAGTCCTGGGTGACCAACGGCGGGTTCGCGACGGTGTTCCTGACCTTCGTGTCCACCAACAAGGCGGCCGGCTCGCGCGGCATCACCTGCCTCCTCGTCGAGAAGGGCATGCCGGGCTTCACCGTCGGCAAGAAGGAAAAGAAGATGGGCCTGCGCGCGTCGGACACGCGCGAGCTGAATTTCCACAA
>JAHFCD010000413.1 GCA_023249695.1 Elusimicrobiota bacterium | reverse complement strand
CTTCCATTTCGCCGAAGCGCTGGCCGCCGAACTGCGCCTTGCCGCCGAGCGGCTGGCGCGTGATCAGGCTGTACGGGCCGGTCGAGCGGGCGTGGATCTTGTCCTCGACGAGGTGGTTCAGCTTGAGAATGTACATGTAGCCGATGGAGACCTTCTCGTGGAAGGCCTCGCCCGTGCGGCCGTCGTAGAGCGTGATGCGGCAGTCGTCGCTCGGGAGATACTTCTCGGGCACGCCCTGGTCCTTGAGGTGCTTCTTGGCCTGGCGGACCACGTCGTAGATCTCATCCTCGGTCGCGGAGTCGAAGACCGGGTTGATCGTCTGCACGCCGAGCGTGTGACCCGCCCAGCCGAGCATCGTCTCGAGGAGCTGACCGACGTTCATGCGCGACGGAACGCCGAGCGGCGAGAGCACGACGTCGAGCGGCGTGCCGTCCGGGAGGAACGGCATGTCCTCTTCCGGAAGGATCTTCGCGACGACGCCCTTGTTTCCGTGGCGGCCGGCGAGCTTGTCGCCGACCTGGATCTTGCGGCGGGACGCGAGGTAAACCTTGACCACCTTGTTGACGGTCACGGCCAGGTCGTCGCCCTGCTTGACGTTTTCCTTCTCGCGAGCGGCGTCCGCGCGAAGCTTCTCGTCCATCGCCTCGTAGAACAGCTCGAGGCGATCCTTCTCGTCCTTGCGCTTCGAGGGCGAAGCGGACTCGAGGGATTCAAAAGATTCCTTCTTGTGCTGCTTGAGCGTCGCGAGGTCGTTATCCAGCTTTTCCTGGATCGCGTCGAGGCGCTTGCGCTCCTCGCCCTTCGCGAGCTTCTCGCGGCGCACGAACACGCGCGTCGCGATGACCTTGCCGGTCACGCCCGGGGGAACGCGCAGCGACGCGTCCTGGACGTCCTCGGCCTTTTTGCCGAAGATGACCTTGAGCAGGCGCTCCTCGGGCGTGAGCTGCTGCTCGCCCTTCGGGGTGACCTTGCCGACGAGCACGTCGCCCTGGCGGACGACGGTCGACGGGATGACGACGCCGGTCTCGTCGAGAGACTCGAGAGCCTCGGTGCCGACGTTCGGGATGTCGCGGGTGATCTCTTCCGGTCCGAGCTTGGTGTCGCGGGCTTCGACTTCGAATTCCGAGACGTGGATGGACGTGAACACGTCCTCCTTCACGAGCCGCTCGGAGAGCAGGATCGCGTCTTCGTAGTTATACCCTTCCCACGGCATGAAGCCGACGAGAAGATTGCGGCCGAGGGCGAGCTGGCCCTGGGCGCACGCGGAGCCGTCGGCGAGCGCGTCGCCGGCCTTGACGTGAGTCCCGGTGACGGCCGTCGTGGACTGGTTGATGCACGTGTCCTGGTTGGAGCGCGTGTACTTGCGGAGGGTGTAGAGGTCCATCGCCTCTTCCTTGCCCTTCACGTTGTCGGCGGCCACGGCGATCAGGTCGCCGGAGGAGTAGATGACCTTGCCCGGACGCTTGACCGTCACGCAGGCGCCCGAGTCGCGGGCGACCGTCTCTTCCATGCCCGTCGCCACCAGCGGCGGCTCGGGGATCAGGAGCGGAACGGCCTGGCGCATCATGTTCGCGCCCATCAGGGCGCGGTTGGCGTCGTCGTGCTCGAGGAACGGCACGAGCGCGGCGGAAACGGAGATGACCTGCATGGGCGAGATGTCCATGTAGTCGACGCGCGACGGGTCCACCACCGGGAAGTCGCCGCGCGAGCGCGAGGAGACGGTGTCGGTGGCGATCTTGTCCTTGTCGAGAGGCGTGTTGGCCTGGGCGACGATCATGCCGGACTCGGCGTCGGCGTTGAGGTACTCGACCTCACCCGTCGTCTTGCCCTTGGAGACCTTGCGGTAAGGAGACTCGATGAGTCCGAACTTATTGATCTTCGCGTAGGAGGCGAGCGAGGTGATCAGACCGATGTTCGGGCCTTCGGGAGTCTCGATGGGGCAGATGCGGCCGTAGTGCGTGTAATGAACGTCGCGCACTTCGAAGCCGGCGCGCTTCCGGTTAAGACCGCCCGGTCCGAGCGCCGACAGACGGCGCTTGTGGGTGATCTCCGAGAGCGGATTGATCTGGTCCATGAACTGCGACAGCTGGGACGTTCCGAAGAACTTCCGGATGATGCCCACGAGCGGCGCGGTGTTCAGGAGGTTGCGGGGCGTGAGCAGCGACTTGTCCTGGACGGACATGCGGTCGCGGATCACGCGGGACATCTGCGCCAGGCCCACGCGGATCTGGTTCTCGAGCAGCTCGCCGACGCCGCGGACGCGGCGGTTGCCGAGATGGTCGATGTCGTCGAGCTTGACGGGGAAGTTGCGGTCGAGGAGATTCGGGACCGAGGCCTTCCACTGCGTGAAGGCGCCCGAGAAGTCCGCGAAGGAGAAACGGTCCTTCTTCAGACCCTGCTTCGTCGCGTCCATGTCGTCGTCGCTGTCCTTCTCGTGAAGGTCGATGAGCGCGATCTGGCCGAGGGCTTCGCCGTTGGTCTTTTTCGCGTAGTCCGCGAAAAAGGTCTTGTAGTCGGCGAGCCCTTCGTACTGGGCTCCGCGCGTCGGCATGGCGCTCGTCTTCGGCGCGCCGTCGGCCAAATGCGTGACGCCGCTGTTGAGGGCGATGATGTGCTGCATCGTCGCGATCACGTCTTCGAGACACAGCGTGCGGCGCGTGAACGCGGGCAGCGCGAAGTGCTTGTGCTTGCGGTTGTCGGGACGGGGAGTCACGTCCTGGCGCGTCGCGAGCTTCCAGAGATAGTGGTGGAGCTTGACGGCGACCTTATGACGGCCGACCTTCGAGAGGTCGTACTTGCGCAGGTTCTTGAAGATCAGGTTGTCGAGGTAGGCCTCGGCCTGTCCGGGGACGATGAACTCCTGGCCGCGGAGCTTCTTGTAGATGTCCTGCTGGGCTTCCTTGACGGACTTGATCTTGTCCTTGCGCAGCGTCTCGAGGATGGTGGGGTCGTCCTTTTCGGGGTCTCCCGTCAGGACCTTGATGCCGCCCACCTTTTTGTCGAGCATGCGCTTGATCGACTCATGCGTGACCTTCT
>JAHFCD010000412.1 GCA_023249695.1 Elusimicrobiota bacterium | reverse complement strand
GTCCAGGCCGCAGGCGCGCAAGGTCTCCGCGCGCGTCGCCCGCTTGGTCGAGACGATCTCGTCGACGAGGGGCGAGCCGTAGGCGAAGACGCGCTCCGGCCTCTCGCCCATGCGCAGCAGGCGGCGGCGGAACGCCTCGTTGTGGGTGAAGTGGTAGTGGCTGAGCTTGGTGACCGCGTGGCGGATCGATTCGTCGATGGCGCCTTCGGTGGTCTTGCCGCCGGAGATGTGCGCGACGGGGACGCGGTGGGGCAGCGCCGCCGTCGCCGCTCCGAGGATCTCGTAGCGGTCGCCGAGGAGGACCAGCAGGTCGGGCGCGGAGCGCGCGAAGACGCGGGAGAAGCCATCGACGGCCCGGGCCGTCGCGCGCGCCACGGCCCGCGCGTCCAGGCGCCCGCCGTCGAGGATGGGAATGCGCGCCGCCGGACGGAAGCCGTCGGCCCGTATGTCGCGCACGGTGGAGCCGAATTCGGGGCGAAGATGCGCGCCGGTGACGAGCACGCGCAGCTCCACGCGCCGGTCCCGCGCCAAAAGCCGGAGCAGGGGGCGCAGGAGGCCGTACTCGGCCCGGCTTCCCGTGACGACGGCAATGGAGCGTTTCACGAGGGGGCATTATACGACTTTCGTCGTCGGAGGGACGTTAATTTCTGTGGTACAATAAAGCCGATGGCCCGCCCCGAACAGCCTCGGATTGTCTTCTGCACGACCCCCATCCGGCCCATTCCGACCGATTTCCCGCCCGTGGGCAGTCTCTCGGTCATCAGCGCGCTTCAGCGCGCGGGGTTCACGGGCGTGGAGTTCTACAACATCGATCTTCTGCGGCCTTCGTTCGAGGAGGCGGTGGCGCACATCGTCGACCGCCGCCCCGACATCCTCGCCGTCAGCGCCGTCGTCTCGACGGCTTACGATTACACAAAGAAGCTCACGCTCGCGGTCAAGAGCCGTCTGCCCGGCGTCACGATCCTGCTCGGCGGCAACATGGGGACCTCCGCCGAAATCCTGCTCGGACGCACGGGCGTCGATTTCATCTGCACGGGCGAGGGAGAACGCACGGCCGTGGACTTCGTCCGCGCCTGGACGCAGGACCTCCCGAAGGACGGCTACGCCGCGGTGCGCGGGCTCTCCTTCCTGGACTCCAAGGGCGCGATCGTCGTCTCGCCTTACGTCGAGGCGCTGAAGGCCGAGGAGCTGTACGACATCGACTGGGGCATCATGGAGCGCCTAGGCCAGCTCGACTATTTCATCACTCCGGCGTCGATGTCCGGGAAGCTCGCGGTCACCGATCGCGAGGATCCGCGCATCATGGAGATCAAGCGCTCGGGCAAGCGTACGGCCCTGCTCAACACCTGCAAGGGCTGCGTGGCGCGCTGCACCTTCTGCCATCGCTGGGACAAGGGCATCCGCTACATCCCCGTGCCGGTGCTAATGAAGCGCCTCGACGACCTTATCGCGCGGCATAACGTCGGCTTCGTGCGCATGGGCGACGAGAACTTCGGCACCGACAAGCGCTGGTTGGGTGAATTCTGCTCCGAGATCAAGAAGCGCGGCATCCTGTGGCGCGTCGGCGGCATGCGCGTCAACTGCATCGACGCCGAGTGGATCGACCGGATGAAGGACGCCGGCTGCGTGACGATCTTCTACGGCATGGAGAGCGGCAGCCAGAAGATGCTCGACGTCATGGAGAAGAAGACCACCATCGAGCAGAACCGCAACGCAATGAAGTGGATGGTCGAGAAATCCGTCAGCACGACGATCCAGCTGATCGTCGGCATGCCCGGCGAGAGCCATGAGACCGTCGGGGAGACCGCCGCCTTTCTCGCGTACTCCGCGACCCTGTCTCCCAACTGGGACCCCAACAACGTCAGCGTCAACTTCGCGCAGGCGCTTCCCGGGACGCCGCTCTACGAGATAGGCCGCAGCCGCGGCCTCATCGGCCGGTCTCTCGATGACGAGGAGGCCTATCTCCTCAAAATATCCGACCGCGACGCGCGCGACGGAGAGACGGCGATCAACTTCACCGGCATGCCGCGCCTGACGCTCGAGCGCTGGCACTACGATCTGCAGAACGCCGGCCGCTTCGCGTTCATCAAAAAGTACGGCCTCGACGCCTACCGGCGCATCCTGGGAAAGTCGCCGCTCTTCGTGCAGCCCGAGGAGGGCGGCGAAGCCCGCGACTCGGGTTATTTCGCCGCGCCCGCGCGGCTCATCGAAGGCGGAGGCTCGACGGACAAGGAGATCCTGATCGAAGACAGTTCGACCTCCGACTCTCTCCACGAGAAAAAGGATCGCACCGGCTTGCATCTCGACGACTATCCGTCGATCCTGCGCCTGATCCTGATACGGAAGATATTCTTGATCCCGATCCTGCACCCAGTCCCGTTCATGCGCCTGAGATTATTGAGCGATCTCATCGTCTTCCTGAACGCCGTCAGAAAGTACGGGTTGGAGACCGCGCCGGAGCTCCTGAGGGAGTACGCGTCCTGGAAGGTCGGATCCATGACGACGAAGGCTGTGCGCGCCCCGTATGAATCGCTGCGCAAAACCATCGCTGACCTCGGCCCTCTGCCCGGCGACACTCCCGCCGTGGCGCCCTTGCGCGCCGGCCGCTGATAGACCGTTCGGGACGAGAGCAGGAGGCCTGGGTCCATCTGGTAGAATGACCGCGACATCTATGCGCAACGCAATGCTGATGTATCATTTCGTCCGGGACAGCGGCGAGCCCGGAGTCTTCTCCGCGCGCCAGTTCGAGGATCAGCTGGAGTTCATGGCCCGCGACGCGCGGCCCGTGGGACTCGCCGAGGCCGCCGAGACGCCGGCCGAACCGACGTTCACCGTGACTTTCGACGACGGGCTCAAGGACGGGTATTCCGTCTGTTCCCCGATCTTGGACCGATTTCAGGTCAAGGCGGCTTTCTTCGTGTCGGCGGCGGTCCTGGCCGAGAACCGTATTCTCCACACCCAAAAACGCCAGATGCTGCTTCGTCTTCTCGGGCCGGTCCGTTTTGCCGAAGAGTTCAATCGCCAGGTCGAGCCGATGTTCCGCATC
>JAHFCD010000018.1 GCA_023249695.1 Elusimicrobiota bacterium | reverse complement strand
GCTCGTCCTCGCGCGCGGCGACGAACTCCTTGGCCACTAGGTTCATGCCGTCGTGCAGGGACGTGACGAGGCACGCGTCGGCCGCGAGGAAATACGGGCGCAGGGCCTCATGGCTGTGATGGCGCGCGAGCAGGACGATCGGCGGCGGGCCCTTGAAGCGCTCGTTGATGCGCGCCGCCTCGGCCGCGACGGCGTCGCCGAAGTCGCGGTAGCCCGCGAGCTGCATGCGGCTCGGCGCGCCGATCTGGAACAAGACGAAGCGTCCCTGGAATTCGGGATGCAGCTCGAGCAGGCGCTCCACGCCCTGGAACCGCTCGATGATGCCCTTGGTGTAGTCGAGGCGGTCCACGCCGACGGCGATGAAATCGGCCTTGCGTCCCGCCTCGCGCAGCACGAGCTCGCGCGCGCCGCGCGCCGCGGAAGCGGGATCGCGCGCGGGGGTTTCCGGGAAGACGACGCTGATCGGGAACGGCTTGACCAAGGTCTCGTGGCCCGCGCGGTTGACCGTGAAGCGGGCCCGGTCGACGCGCGACTCGACGACCCGGTCCACGGTGTCAAGGAAGTTGTTGCAGTGATCCTGCGTGTGAAAGCCGATGAGATCCGCGCCGAGGAGGCCGTCGATCAGCTCCTTCTGCCACGGGCAGATGCCGAAGGCCTCGGCGTTCGGCCACGGTATGTGCCAGAACAGCGCGACCCGCGCGTCCGGCCGACGTTCCTTGATCAGGCGCGGCAGCAAGGTGAAGTGATAATCCTGCACCAGAATGCAGGGCTCGCTCTGCCCCTCGATCTCCTCGAAGACCGCTTCGGCGAACTTGCGGTTGACCTGCCGGTAGAAGGACCAGTCCTCGGCGCGAAACACCGGGCGCTTGTGCGCGATGTGGCACAGCGGCCAGAGGCCCTCGTTCGAGAAGCCGGAGTAGTAGCCGCTTTCCTCATCGGGGGCGAGCCACACGCGGCGCAGAGCGTACTGCGGGGCGCCGGGAGGGACCCGCAGGCGGCCGCGGCCGTCCGCGGTCTGCCGGTCGGCGTCGCCGTCGCCGTGGGCGATCCAGGTGCCGCCGCACGCGCGCAGCAGCGGCTCGAGGCCCGTCACCAGCCCGCTGGCGGGCATGATGCACTCGATCTTCGAGCCGCTGCGCACGTGGCGGTACGGCTCGCGGTTGGCCACGACGATCAGGGGGCGCCCGGAGAGCTTCGCGCGAACGTGCTCCCTCAGGCGCTCGGCGGTCCAGAGAGAGTCGCCGAGCACGCGCAGGCGCGCCTCCTGCTCGGCGCTCGCCTGCGCCTGGGCGAGGTCGCGGGTCAACGCCTTCGCCTCCCGGATCAAAGGGGCCAGCAGTGCGCCGGCCGACGCCCGCGGCGACGGCGCCGCCTCCCCGACGCGCGCGCGCCGCAGCCATTCCGCGAGCCGCCCCACCTGGCGGCGCACGATGAGGCGCGAGGCCAGAACGGTCGCGAGCAGCGCGGCCGCGCCCAGCAGGATCGTCTGATGGTCGTTCATGTCATCGCTCCATGCGGAACCACAGAAAGCCGTGAGGCGCCAAGGTCAAGGTGTACGGCGCGTCCGAAACCGGAGGGAACCGGGTATTGCCGAACATCTCGACGGGCGTCCAGCCGCGGAAACGCGCGAGGTCGAGGTCGACGGGCTGGGCGAAGCGCGCGAGATTGTTCACGATGAGCAGGGCCTGCCCCTGATGCTCGCGCATGTACGCGAGCACGCGCGGGTTGGCGGGCTCGAGCACCGTGAACGAGCCGCGCCCGAAGGTCGGGTGCCGCCGGCGCAGATCGAGCAGCCGCTTCATGAAGCTGAGCAGGGAGCCGGGAAGGCGCTCCTGTGCCTCGACGTTGACCGCGAGATAGCTGCAGACAGGGTTGAGCACGGGCTGCGCGTAAAGCCGCTCCGGGTCCGCGCGCGAAAATCCGGCGTTGCGGTCCGAGCTCCACTGCATCGGCGTGCGCACGCCGTCGCGGTCGCCGAGGTAGATGTTGTCGCCCATCCCGATCTCGTCGCCGTAATAGAGGACCGGGCTGCCCGGGAGCGACAGGATCAGCGACGCGAGCAGCTCGATCTGACGGCGGCCGAACTCCATCAGCGGCGCCAGGCGGCGGCGGATGCCGACGTTCAGCTTCATGCGCGGATGATGGGAGTATTCCTTGTACATGTACTCCCGCTCCTCGGGCGTCACCATCTCGAGGGTCAGCTCGTCATGATTGCGCAGGAACAGCCCCCACTGGCACGACTCCGGGATCGGCGGCGTCTCGAGCAGGGTGTCCACGATCGGCCGGCGGTCCTCTTTGCGGATCGCCATGAAGATGCGCGGCATCAGCGGGAAGTGGAACGCCATGTGGCACTCGTCGCCCTCGCCGAAATACGGGCGCACCTCGGAGGGCAATTGATTCGCCTCCACGAGCAGGACGCGGCCGGAGAAATTATCGTCGACGAACTTCCGGAGCTCCTTCAGGAAGACGTGCGTTTCGGGGAGATTCTCGCAGCTCGTGCCCTCGCGCTCGTACAAATACGGCGCGGCGTCCACCCGGAAGCCGTCGAGCCCCTTCTCGAGCCAGAACTTCACGACGCCGAGCATCTCGGCGCGCACCTCGGGGTTGTCGTAGTTGAGATCGGGCTGGTGCGAGAAGAAGCGGTGCCAGAAGTACGCCTTGGCCACCGGGTCCCACGTCCAGTTGGACGTCTCCGTGTCCGTGAAGATGACGCGGGCTTCCTTGTACTTCCGGTCGTCGTCGGACCAGACGTACCAGTCCCGCTTCGGGCTTCCGGGCTTGCGCGCCGCCTGGAACCAGGGGTGCTGGTCCGACGTGTGATTGAGGACGAGGTCGGCGATGACGCGCAGCTTCCGCGCGTGCGCCTCCCGAATGAAGGCCTCGAAATCCGCGAGCGTGCCGTAATCCGGATGGATGCCGTAGAAGTCCGAGATGTCGTAGCCGTCGTCGCGCTGCGGGGACGGATACATCGGCAGGAGCCACAGGCAGTCGACCTCGAGGCGCTGGAGATAGTCGAGCTTCTGCGTCAGCCCCGCGAGATCGCCGATCCCGTCGCCGTTCGAGTCGTAGAACGACTTGATCGGCACTTCGTAGAAGATCGCCTCTTTGTACCACGGCATGGGCTTTCCTCCTCGTCGCGGCGTCGCGTGTTCTCCCTTAAGTTTAGCTCCGCCCGCGCGGTTCGTTCAAGTGGCCGCGCGAGATTTGGGAATGATTTGCGGGGCGGGGGCCGCTCAGCGAGCTTGACCCTTGGCTGGATGCTTGGCAAGGCCATTTACAGTCGCCCTTCAACCACAGGTAGCTATGTTCGTACGCCTGGCGCACGTAGGCGCGAGCGCTCTCTCGTTTCGTCGGCTGAGCGTAACGCGCATAACCGAGATACCACAGGGCTTCGTCGAGCTCGGCAACACCGATCCGCCTCGCCCTGCCTCCGATCACGAATTTACGCGCTATTCGTCGCTGATTGCCTTCGTTTGAGATATCGTGGCACAACGAGAGGGAACTCCGGGGAGAGAGTCCGGATACGCCCGCGCCGATCGCGACAAGCTGATCGTCGAACATCAGCAGGCCAAAGGTCTCGGCCAGATAAGACTTCAGACAGGCGGGCGTCTTTACCTGCCGCTTCAGCTTCTTGGGTTTATTCAATAAGCGCAAGGCGGTACGCCCGTCTTCCGTAGACGTCGAAGCCACTATCGAAATGACGTCGGCCCCACGACGGCGTGCCACATACTCATCGAGAAAACCGCTGCCATAGGCTTTGGCGTTCAACAACTGATGCACCTGCGTAAAATCGTCGAATGATGGCTCCTTGATGTCGACAAGCTTCATGATCCGCCTGACGCTGGGCGAGGCGAAGGGAGCCCACAGCTTCTGCGTTTGCCATGCCCGAGACGCTTTCTCCGAAGTCATCGCCTTTAATACGCATGGATCATCCAGCCTGATGCGGGACAAATCGACCTCCAGCCTGGCCGCGGCTCGCTTCGCTTTCTCACGCAGACCCGCATACGCATCGATGGGATCCGCCAGCAGACGAGATTTCACGATTTCACCCCTGCGGGCACGCAGGCAAGGTCCAAAGCCTGACCGTCTCCCAACGTTTGTACCCGCCCCCAAAGCCCAGCGTACTTTCCTGGCTCGAACGTGTGGATGGGCACGAGCACCCGCGGCTTAAGCGCTTCGGCCAGTTTCTTGAGGTCGCTGGCACCCGCATGCCCACTCGTGTGCGCCGACTCGATGACGATTCCATGCTTGTCTAAGAAGGCCTGCACCTTCTGGAACGATGCTTCCCGTCGGTAGCCTTCGTACAACGAGTAAATCAGGACGGAATCATTAAAATCGCCGATCTCCTCAACATCCGCCGTCAATGATTCCCTGTACATCACGAAGTTCTTCCCCGGAGCGCGCGCGATCTCACGGGCATCAATTTCGAAAGGCCGATAGCGAGCGAAGAGCTCACTCATGCCCGAAGCGGCAATCTTGCGCATCAGGAATTTAGTGTAAAGCACTCGCATCCGTGGGAATGCCGCCGAGGGCCTAGGAATCGAGTCATGGCCAAGCGCCTCGAGCATGTATGCCGTATAGAGATCGACGACGAACTGACCTCCCGTGGCCTGTGCTGCTTTATAAAACGAGACGAGCCGATCCACGTTCTGACCAGAGGCATAGATCAGCTTGACGCCTCGCCGGCGGCGCGCGATCTCAACGATCTTGTCCTCGATCTCCGCCTCAGTCTCCATGCGCTGCTCAGGCCGGCCCAATGTCGTGCCCTCCATCAGCAGACAATCCACCCCCTGCGGCGCCGACCGCAGAAATTTCGGAAAGAGCTTCCATTTGCGGCCGTGGGCGCGGAAATCTCCCGTATAGAAAACACGGGCACCCTCGCCCTCGATCAAGAAAGACATCGCGGCGAAGGCCGAATGATCGACAAGATACGGCGTCACCGTAATGTCGCCGATAACGACCGGCCGCCGATCCTCGACAACCACTGGGTGCTGAATCTTCGCCTTGAGAGGCAGGAAGATATCCGAGGCCGCGATGATGCGTCGCGCCCCATCACTCAAATAGACGGGCAAATCCCGCCTGATATGTCCCAGCAGGCCGTAGTGGTCTTGATGCGGATGTGAAAGGACGACTGCGGTCACGGGTGAACCGTCCGCATTATCATAGAGCCCCGACACCGGTGGCAGTACGCCCAAGTCCAGCAGCTCGCGCGTAGACATCTTGGGGTAGCCCGAGGAGTCCAACTTCTCCGTTTTGTTCCACGGAGCCACCAGCGGCATGCCCAGGTCGAAAATGAGCCGCGTGGATGCGGTCGAGACCTCGATACAGCTGCCGCCGATCTCTTTGGTGCCCCTATGAATTATTACTTTCATACTCGCCCCTCCCTACCAGCCCAGGCTTTCCAGAGAGCAGGCCTCTCCCCGCGTCGTGGCGTATTCCAAAAGTCCCGCCAGCGGCGGCGGCTCGGTTCCGGGGAACCGCTGCCGGCTGAGGTGTTCGCGAATTTTCACGTAGCGCTCGCGAACCTCCGCGGAGGGGACGCGGGCTGAATCCCGGTCCCCGAGGATGACGACGGGAACTATTTTAAAATCTTCATTCCACAGCCGTCTTCCCGACGATCCCGGGGGAATGAGCCCAAGTTCCTCCTTCTGCGCAACGAGGCGATTAATATCGTCGATGAACCCCGGCGCGCAATGGGACCACAGCGAGCCGTAAACTCCGATTTGCCGCGGCAAGAAATAGATCTCTCCCGCGTTGGCCCCGAAATGCTTGATCTCGATGATGTACAGCGTGTTGTCCTGCCCGATGGCGATGAAATCCGCTTCGCGGCCCATCGAGGAGAGTTCGCCGGACCGATAGAAATCGCGTCCGGTCTTCCGCGCGAGGTCCGCGAGATGGCCCCGGAAAAACCGCTGTATTTTTTCCAAGACGACCTGACCGTCGCGGCCGCCCACGTTGGGCTCGGTATCGAAAATCACGAACTTGTCCGTCGGCAAGGAGCCTACGGTGTATCGACGAGCCAGGTCGTTTTGAAGCCGCCCCTCTTTGCTGATCCACTTTGGCCCAATGCGCACCTCAGCGAGGTAGCGCAGGACATCGGCTTCGAGCGAATCCGGAAGCGTCCCCGGCGAATAGCGCCGCAGCACCGCCGCGCAGGCCTGCCGCCGGTATGAGCCCGCGGCCTTCAACTCCACCGCCCCGCCCTGTTTGAAGGCGACATTCAAGATCGCCGTCTTGCCGGCGTACAAGCTCAACACTTCTTTCGCCCCCTCCTCGTTGCGGAGCTGGAGGTCCAAGCGAATTCCGGGATATTGGAGCAGCTCGCCGTGCAGGGCAATCCGAACCAAGAAGCGCAGGTCTCCCTTCGGCCTAAGCCGGTTCATGACGTCTTCGCTGACCCATCGTCGGTAGTACATGGATCCCCCTCCGAATTTCTCGATCAATTCTGATCCGGGAACTTGCGCCAGGATTCCAGCTTGAGCGCTTCTCTGTGGGCGCGCGCGGCCGCCTTCGGATAACCCAGACATTCCAACGGGCCGGCCTGCAGGCCGAGAGCATGCGGATCGAACGGATCCAACCGCGCGGCTTTTCGAAAACTACAAAGCGCCTCCTCGTACCGAATAACTTCCATTTCAAATATCCCCAGCTGTATCCACCAATCCGCCCGGACGGGATTCTGTTCGATCTGCTGCTTCAGGCCTTCGATCGCCTTTTGCTTTTGTCCCGCGTCCCACAATTTCCGAGCGTCCGCGATCGGGTTCTCGACACGCAGGCCCCGAACCACCGCGTCGCGTCCGTCCGCGGCCAAGATTTGCATCAGCTTGGTGATCTCCATTTAGAACTCGATGTTTTTGAAATGCTCCGCGATATCCGGGCGCAGAGTCGCGACGAAGTCATTCTGCTCCGGCGAGTACGCGTCGCGCCACCAGTCCCTTCCCAGGCCAAGCCCCACCGCGCGCTTTCCCATGGAACCGCGGCACCCGGCCAAACTCCTGTTTCCTTCTTTTGAATCGGCTTTGTCCATGTCGCCGGACTTCTTCATCTCGGTGCGCGTAGCCCAGCCCTTCTTCAGCGCCCGCATGACGCCCAGTTGGGTCTTATGCTGTTTGCACCCATCGATCAATTGACGAACTGTCTCGAGACTCACAGGCGCGGCGGCAGGCGCCGGGACGGGGTTCGTCGCGGCCATCGCGCGTTCGACCAGCAACCGCGCGATCAATTCGGCGATATGCGGATCGTCCGATTCCACCGAGATGGTTGCGTTGTCGATCTTGAAAGTCGTGGTCTTTTTCATGGGGGTCATCATGACCTCACTGTAGCTCCGCAATCAGTATTTGTCAAGACCTATACAATATTGAGTAATATTGTAAATGCTCAATAGACCCGTAAATGCCGACTCAATTCTTCCCAAGGTGAGAAGTCGTCCCCATCGAACAGGGCTGCTTCCGGCGGCTCGATGGCCGCTCAACGAATCCATCGGCGACTCCGGGGGGATCGACGCGGCGCTTACGTGCGGCGGAAACGGCGGCGGGGTGCGGCGAGGGAGTTTGTGTTTCGCCGCCCCCCGGCGACCTGGTTGGAAAAATGGCTGGAACACGGGGGACGGCAATACGAAAAAAAATGGTGGGCAGTACAGGATTTGAACCTGTGACCCTTGTCGTGTGAGGACAATGCTCTACCGCTGAGCTAACTGCCCGTCGGGAAACGGAACCGGACGACGGACATTATAGCATAGAGCTAGATAGACGCGAACCAGGAGGTGATGCGCGAGGGGATTTCCGCGATGTAGTCGCGGGTCTCCTTCGGCGCCACGTGATCGAGGGCCGCGGCGCCGTGCTTGCGCAGGCTTTTCGAGACGTTGCCGACGCCCCAGTTGTAGGAGGCCAGCACGATCTTGAGCTTCTCGGCGGGAATCTTGGACAGGTCGGACAGATCCTGGCCCATCTTGAAGAAGGAGTTGGCGATCCAGTTCATGTACTTCGTGCCGGCCTTGATGTTGGCGGCGGGATCGTAGAGGCTGCCATGCACGCCCATTTCGGCGGCGGTCTCGCGGTCGAGCTGCATGAGGCCCGTGCAGCCGGAGCCCTTGTTGTAGGCGTTCTTGTGGAAGTTGGACTCCTGGTTGATGACCGAGAGCACGATCATCGGGTCCACCTTCTGGCGGATGCCCTCGGCGATCGCGGTGTCGATGATCTTGTGGCTGACGCCCTGGGACAGGAGCAGGGCGCGAATCTTGGCGTAGCGGGCCGGATCGTTGGCGGCGGGCGGCGCCGGGGCGCGGACGGCGCCGTCGGGGGCGGTCGCCAACGGGGACCAGCGTGCCGTGGCCCGGTTGTCGAAGAGGCTCGCCCAGGAAGCGTCGGCGGCGGGGCGCCGAGCGGCGGAAAGGATCGGGCTCATCTCGGCCTCGACGCGCTGGTCGGCGAGCTGACGGTGCACGGCCGCGGCGAAATCGGCCTCGGGGCCGCGGCGGGCGGACAGCACCCCGAAGGACTGGCCCCCGGGAATGAAGCGAGAGATCTCGGCGCGAATCTCCTCGGTCAAGGCCGTCTTCCAGTCGGTGAAATCCTTCCGGGCCTTCAGGATCTGCGCCGGAGTCTTGGCGGCGACGGCCGCGGCCTTGAGCTCGTTGAGGCGCGGCTGGTGGCGCACGGTCACCGGCGGGAGGGGCTCGGACTGAGGCAGCAGGGAGGCGCGGGCGGCCTCGATCTCCTTGATCAGCTCGGCGCGGCCGCCGTCATTGGCCGGGGGCTCGGCATGGGCGCCGATCGGCGCCAAGATCATCGCGGCGAGAAGCATCCAGGTCTTCATGCCTAAAGAATAGTAGGCCCGGGCCCACGCCATCAGGGGCCTCGGACCCAGCAGGGCCTAGGCCCTTCGGCCTATACGATTGGGTGAAGCCCAATCATCCTAGGCCCACGGGAGGCGGCGCACGACGCCCTGTATGAGCCTCAGGCGGAGGAAGTGCACCGGGACGCCCTCGGCATCCTTCCAGACCGAGGAATCGTTGGATTCGTCCCGGTTGTCGCCGAGCACGAAAAAGCCTTTTTCCGGCACGACCAGGGGCCCGAGGTTGTCGCCCTCCAGGCGCTCCCCGGCCCTGCTATGGACGGCATAAGGCTCATCGAGCTCTTTTCCGTTGATAAATACGACCTTTCCTCGCATTTCGACGGTTTCTCCGGGCAAGGCCACCACCCGCTTGAGGAGGTCGTGGGCGTTCACCGGGCTGCGGAAGGACAAGATGTCCCCCCTTCGCGGCGGACGCAGGCGCAAGGTCAGCTTGTCGAGAATCAGCAAGGTTCCGGTTTTGAGCGCGGGTTCCATGGAAGGGCTGGCCACATAGACCGGCTCCGCCACCCAAGCCCGGACCGGGAGCACGACCGCCAGGGCGATCGCGAACAGCTTCAAAATCCTTCCAAGTTCCATCGCTCTTAAGGATACCCCGCAAAGCCGCCGCCGTCCAGTCCGGCCGCTTCTAAACGCCGGCCCCGTTGACACCGCCGCGGGCGTTTGGCTATAATTTCGGTCCCGCCATCCGTTGGTCTTTCCCTCGGCACGGCTGCGACGCGACGTTGGCGTTGCCGTGCCCGGAAGGCCAGGCAAGGCGGGGTAGTCGCGGGCGTAGTTCAATGGTAGAACACAAGTTTTCCAAACTTGTTACGTGGGTTCGATTCCCATCGCCCGCTCAGATCGCGTTTTTTGCTGGGATAGCTCAGGGGTAGAGCATCCCCTTGGTAAGGGGAAGGTCGTGGGTTCAATTCCCATTCCCAGCTTATTTTGCCGTCGCCGCACCGACTCTCAACAACAGTATAAACAAGGAGACCTGACGCCATGTCCAAGGCTAAATTCGAGCGCACCAAGCCGCACGTCAACATCGGAACCATCGGCCACGTCGACCATGGCAAAACGACCCTGACGGCCGCGATCACCAACTATCTCTCGAAGAAGGGCTTGGCCCAGGCGAAGCGTTACGACGAGATCGACAACGCTCCGGAAGAGCGCGCTCGCGGCGTGACGATCAACGTCCACCACAACGAGTACGAGACGGAGAAGCGCCACTACGCGCACGTGGACTGCCCCGGTCACGCGGACTACATCAAGAACATGATCACGGGCGCGGCGCAGATGGACGCGGCGATCCTCGTGGTGTCGGCCGCCGACGGCCCCATGCCGCAGACGCGCGAGCACGTGCTGCTCGCCCGCCAGGTCGGCGTGCCCCACATGGTCGTTTTCCTGAACAAAGTCGACGTGGCCGACAAGGACCTCGTCGAGCTCGTCGAGATGGAAGTCCGCGAGCTGCTGAGCAAGTACGAATTCCCGGGCGACAAGGTGACGATCATCCGCGGCTCGGCCACGAAAGCCCTCGAGGGCGATCAGGGCGAGCTCGGTGAGCCGTCGATCCAGCGCCTGATGGACGCGCTCGACACGGACGTTCCCGAGCCCAAGCGCATGACGGACCAGCCCTTCCTGCTCGCCGTGGAAGACGTGTTCTCGATCACGGGCCGCGGCACGGTCGCCACGGGCCGCTGCGAGCGCGGCACGGTGAAGGTCGGCGAGAACGTCGAGATCGTCGGCATCAAGGATACCCAGAAGACGGTCGTGACCGGCATCGAGATGTTCCGCAAGCTGCTCGATGACGCTCGCGCCGGCGACAACGTGGGCATCCTGCTGCGCGGCATCGAGAAGGCTCAGATCGAGCGCGGCCAGGTCATCTGCGCCCCGGGCTCGATCAAGCCGCACACGAAGTTCAAGGCGAAGCTGTACGTCCTGACGAAGGAAGAAGGCGGCCGTCACACGCCGTTCTTCAAGGGCTATCGCCCCCAGTTCTACTTCCGCACGACCGACGTCACGGGCGCCGTCACGCTGCCCGCCGGCGTCGAGATGGTCATGCCGGGAGACAACATCGACATCGAGTGCGAGCTGATCGCCCCGATCGCGATGGAGAAGGGTCTGCGCTTCGCCGTTCGCGAAGGCGGCCACACCGTGGGTGCCGGCGTCGTCGCCGACATCGTCGCTTAATTAGGGCCGGGCGCAAGCGCCCGGCACGAATGTATTTAAAGAAATTACTCAAAACATTCAGGGAATAAGGTATAATATGGCTGAGACCAACAATCCGCAGCAAAGAATCCGCATCCGCCTTCGCGCTTACGACCACCGCGTCCTCGACGCCAGCGTCGGAAAGATAGTCGAGACGGCCCAGCGAACGGGAGCTGTCGTTTCCGGCCCCATATTGTTGCCGACGCACATTAAGAAGTACACCGTGCTGCGGTCTCCGCACGTCGACAAAAAGTCGCGCGAGCAGTTCGAGATGCGCATCCACAAGCGCCTCATCGAGCTGAACTCGACGACCTCCAAGACGGTGGACGAGCTGATGAAGCTCGATCTGCCGGCCGGCGTCGACGTCGAAATCAAGCTCTAGTCGAGCTTGGCGGACGGCCTTTCCGGGCTCTCCAGCTGTAGGGACTTTTTTTGTCATTTTTTTTAGGAACTAAACATATGAGCGAGCAGACGACGGAAGCGACGGCGGCGGCGACGGGCGGAATCAAGAAGACTCCCGCGACGTTCCGCGCCATCCTGGGCGAAAAGATCGGCATGACGCAGATCTTCCACCCCAAGGATCAGAACCTTTATGGCGTGACCGTGATCCAGGCCGGACCTTGCCCCGTGCTCCGG
>JAHFCD010000411.1 GCA_023249695.1 Elusimicrobiota bacterium | reverse complement strand
CCGCGTGCGCCCGAGCGAGCTGAATAATTTGGCGAGCCAGACCGACGGGGATTTTTCCAATCCGAATTTTCACAACTGGTCGTTCGGGCAGGACAACATCACCGAGCGCTTCGAGGAGATACGCCAATTCGACCGCGTCGAGCCGGACCGCCTACGCTTCTTCGCGTTCGACTTCACGCCGCATCTGCAGGCGCCGGGCACCGGGACGCGCAACGGGCTTTTTTTCCTGCGCGCCGAGGGTTGGGACGTCAAGAATAAGCGCCCCACCGGCTCCGCCGACACGCGCTTCATCCTGATCACCGACCTCGGCGTGCTCGTCAAGGAAAACGCCGATCACACCCGGGACGTCTTCGTGCAGTCGCTCGCCGGCGGAGCGCCCGTCGCCGGGGCGCGCGTCGAGGTCGTCGGCGTCAACGGCCTGCCGATTGCCGGCGCCGACACCGACGCAAGCGGACGCGCCCGCCTGCCCGACCTCACCGGCTTTGCGCGGGAGCGCAAGCCGGCGGCGTTCGTCGTGCGCCACGGCGGAGACCTGTCCTTTCTGCCGTTCGACCGGCAGGACCGGCGTCTCGACGTCTCGCGCTTCGACGTCGGCGGCGACTCGACCCAAGGGCGCGAGCGCGAGCTGTCCGCCTACCTCTTCAGCGACCGCGGCCTATACCGGCCCGGAGAGGAATTTCACGCGGGGATCATCGTCCGCCCGACGGTGTGGGGCCAGGACCTCAACGGCGTACCGCTCGAGGTCTCCGTGCTGGACCCGCGCGGGCTCGAGGTCAAAAAGGTCAAGCTCGCGCTGTCGGCGGCGGGCTTCGAGGCGGTCGACTACCGGACGCAGGAGAACGGGCCGACCGGGAGCTTCACGATCTGCGTCTACATCGTGAAGGACGGCCGCCGCGGCGCCCTGCTCGGCTCGACGACGGTGCGCGTCGAGGAGTTCCTGCCGGACCGGATGAGGATCACGGCGCGCTTCTCCGCGGAAAGGGCCGAGGGATGGGTTTCGCCGAAAGACCTGAAGGCCGCGATCAGCCTGCACAATCTGTTCGGGACTCCGGCGGAAGGCCGCCGGGTCTCCGGCCGCATACGACTGGCTCCGGCCGCGCCCTCCTTCAAGGACTACGCGGAATACGCCTTCTTCGACCCGTCCGCCGCGAAGAAGAGCTTCTCGGAGAACCTCGACGACGTCAAGACGGACGCCGAAGGCGCCGCGTCGTTCGACATGCCGCTCGGGCGCTTCGCCGAGGGCACGTACCGGCTCGAGCTGACGGCCGAGGGCTTCGAGGCCGAGGGCGGGCGCGGCGTCGCGGCCCAGGCGGCGGTGCTCGTTTCGCCCCGGCCGTATCTCGTGGGGCTCAAGACCGACGGCGAGCTGCGCTACGTCGCGCGGGGCAGCTCGCGCGCCGTGACGGCGGCGGCGGTGGGCCCGGAAGGCCGCGCGGTGAGCGTCTCCTCCGTCGCGCTCTCCCTGATCGAGGAACGCTGGGTGTCCTCGCTCGTCAAAAGCGCCGACGGGCTTTACCGGTACCAGTCGGTCCGCAAGGAGCTGTTCGTCTCGTCGAAAACCGCGAGCTTCCCGGCGGTCCCGCGCGCGCTGCGCCTCGACACCTCGTCGCCCGGCGACTACGCGCTGGTGCTGCGGGACGCCGCCGGCGTGGAGCTCAACCGCCTGCGCTACTCGGTCGCGGGCCACGGCAACCTCTCCCGGAGCCTCGAGAAAAACGCCGAGCTGCAGCTGCGCCTGGAGAAGACGGATTACGCGCCGGGCGAGCGCATCGAGCTGCAGCTCAAGGCGCCTTACGCCGGGGCCGGCCTGATCTCCATCGAGCGCGACAAGGTCTACGCGCACGCGTGGTTCAGCTCCGCGGTCAGCGCCTCGACCCAGAGCATCCGCCTGCCGGAGAGCGTCGAGGGCAACGCCTACGTGACCGTCACCTACCTCCGCTCACCGGACTCGCGGGAGATCTTCATGAGCCCGCTGAGCCACGGCGTCGCCGCCTTCAGCGTCAGCCGCGCGCGCCGCGCCCTGCCCGTGACGGTGGAGGCGCCCGAGAGCCTGAAGCCGGGGCAGACGTGCGTCCTGCGCGTGAAGACGCCGCGCCGCGCCCGCGTCGCCGTGTTCGCCGCCGACGAAGGCATTTTGCAGGTCGCCGGCTGGAAGATGCCCGACCCGCTCGCGCACTTCCTGCGGAAGCGCGCCTTGGAGGTCCGCACCTATCAGATCCTCGACCTGCTGCTTCCCGAATACCGGATGTCGATGGCCGTGATGGCGCCGGGCGGAGACAAGGACGCCGAGTACGCCGCCGGGCGCAACCTCAATCCGTTCAAGCGGCGACGCGACAAGCCCGCCGTCTTCTGGTCGGGCATGCTGGAGACCGGCCCCGAGGGGAATACCATCTCCTTCACGGTCCCGGATTCTTTCAACGGGACTTTGCGCGTCACCGCCGTCGCCGCCGAGCCGTCCGCGATCGGCGTCGCGCAGAAAAAGGTGCTCGTGCGTCAGGCGATCGTGCTGTCGCCGAACGCCCCGCTGTTCGTCGCCCCGGGCGACGAGTTCGAGGCAAGCGTCGCGGTGGCCAACGGCGTGAAGAATTCCGGCGCGGGAGCGTCCGCGCGGGTCGCGCTGAAGACCTCCGGCCATCTCGAGGTCGTCGGCGAGAGCCTGAAGACGATCGCCGTCGGCGAGAACCGGGAGTCCGTCGCGGTGTTCCGCCTGCGTTCCCGGCCCGCGCTGGGCGCCGCGACTTTGACCTTCGAGGCGACGATCTCTTCGGAAGCCGCGCGGCGCGAGGCGTCCCTGAGCGTGCGCCCGTCGATGCCCTTTCAGGTGACCCTCCAGACCGGCCATTTGAAATCGGGACGCAGGGAGGCGCGCGTCGAGCGCGCGCTGTACCCCTCCTTCCGAACGCTCGAGGCGTCGGTGTCCCCCGTTCCGCTCGTCCTCGCCAAAGGCCTGCTCCAGTACCTTCAGAAATATCCGTACGGCTGCACCGAGCAGGTCCTGAGCCAGGCCCTCCCGGCCCTCATCCTGCGCCGGCGCCCGGAGTTCGGCTAC
>JAHFCD010000410.1 GCA_023249695.1 Elusimicrobiota bacterium | reverse complement strand
CGCGGCGTCGCCCGGCCGTTGGCGGAGCTCGCGGCCGCCCTGCGCCGCGTCGGCAAGGGCGACTTCGACGTCCGCGCGGCGCCCGGCGGCGCCGACGAGGTCGGCGAGGTCTCGCGCGCGGTCAACGAGATGATCGCGGGGCTCAAGGAGGGCGTATTCGTCAAGAACACCTTCAAGCGCTACCTGTCCGCCTCCGTCGTGGACCAGATCATCAAGGATCCGGCGTCGCTCAAGCTCGGCGGCGAGGAGCGCGAGCTGACCGTGTTCTTCTCGGACATGTCCGGATTTACCGAGCTGTCCGAGCGGATGGACCCTCGCCAGCTCGTCTCGCTGATCAACGAGTACCTGAGCGCGATGACCGATTCGATCTTCCTGCAGGAAGGCACGCTCGACAAGTACGAGGGCGACGCGGTGATGGCCTTCTGGGGCGCGCCGCTCGTCCAGGCCGATCACGCGCGCCGCGCCTGCTGGGCGGCGCTCGACAACCGCTCCCGTCTCAAGGAGCTGTGCCTGGACTGGGAGAAGCGGGGGCTGCCCAGCTTCGACATCCGCATCGGCATTAATACGGGAAACATGATCGTCGGCAACGTCGGCTCGGCGGCCCGCATGGAGTACACCGTCCTCGGCGACGCGGTCAACACCGGCTCGCGCCTCGAGCAGCTCAACAAGATATACGGGACTCATATCCTGATCAGCGAGGCCACGCGCGACGCCGCGGGCGGCGCGATCGAGACGCGCGAGGTGGACCTCATCGCGCTGCGGGGAAAGAAGAAGCACATCCGCGTGTACGAGCTGCTGGGCCTGCCGGGCCAGATTTCGGCGAAGCGGCTCTCCGGCTATCGCTTCTACGAGCACGGCCTGATCGCCTATCGCGAGAAGCGCTGGGACGATTGCGAGGCCGCGCTGCGTTCGGCGATCACGGCGCTCGGCGAGGATCGGCCTTCAAGCATGCTGCTCGGGCTGCTCGAGAGCGTGCGCCTCAACCCCCCGTCCGGCGACTGGGACGGGACTTTGCACCTCGGCGCGGCTTAGAGCTCCCGGCGGTCGACCCAGCGCCATTTGCCGGGCGCGAGATCCTTCAGCGTGACCTTGCCGACCGCCGCGCGCACGAGGCGCAGGCACGGGTGTCCGACGGCCGCGGTCATGCGCCGGACCTGGCGGTTGCGGCCCTCGATCATCGTCAGCTCGATCCAGGAGGTCGGGACGTTGAGGCGGAAGCGAATCGGGGGATTGCGGGCGGGGAGCTCCGGCTCGAAGTCGAGCAGGCGCGCGCCGCAGGACAGGGTCTTGCCGTCGCTGAGCACGACGCCCTTTCGCAGCTCCTTGAGGGTTTTCTCGTCGGGCACGCGCTCGACCTGGGCCCAGTACACGCGCGGGTGGGCGTGTTTGGGATCCGTCAGCCGGTGCACCAAGCCGCCGTCGTCGGTGAGGAGCAGCAGGCCCTCGCTGTCGAAGTCGAGGCGGCCCGCGGGATAGACGCCGGACGGCAGCCCGAACTTCGACAAAGTCGGCTTGCCGTCCTTGTCGGTGAACTGGGTCAGGACCCCGTAGGGCTTGTTGAGGGCGACGATTCTCGTTTTTGCCATTTGGGGGGCGGTGGGTCGCTAGCGACCCGACACAGACGCGTCTGTGGAAGGCGTTATTGCGTCTAGTCTAGCCTTTTCTTTCGCCGGAGAACGCATAGCGCACCACGCGTCCGTCCCTTGCGCGCACGATCATGACGCCCGCGATGCGGTCGCCGTCGACGCGGCCCGTCCACTCGACGGCGTCGCGGCTCGGATCGTTGAGGACGGCGGCGAACACCGTGCCGTTCTCCTCGTCGCGCGCCTGGTATAAAGTGGGGGCGTAGCCCAGGCTCACCGCGCCGGCCACGACGAGCTTGCCGCCGTGGAACACGAGCGTCTCCTTCTTCGAGCCCCAATGGAAAAAGCCGTCCTGCTTGACCTTCACGTCCCAGGAGGAGCCGTCGATGGGGCCGCCGAAGATGGCGGCGTATACGACGTTGACGGCGGCGAACAGAGCGCTCGCGACAGATGTCATCTGCCGAGGATATAGCAGGCGGACCGGCCGTCCGCAAGATCAAAATTGTTACGATTCCCGGATGACCAAAGCGCTGCTGCCGCTCCTTCTGATGCTGGCGACGTTCGCCTCCGCCGCGTCGAGCGACCGGGACATGCGCCGGGCGACCGTGCAGATCCATTTCACGGCCAGCGCCCCGGACTACGCCCAGCCGTGGCAGCCCGGCCGTCAGGGAGGCGGGACCGGCTCCGGCGTCGTCATCGACGGCCATCGCATCCTGACCAACGGCCACGTCGTCGCCAACGCGGCCTACCTGTCGGTGCGCAAGTCGGGCGACATCAGGAAATATCCCGCGCGCGTCGCCTTCGTCGGCCACGACGGCGAGACCGCGGTGATCACCGTCGACGACGAGTCGTTTTTCGAGGGCACGGTGCCGGCGAAGTTCGGCGGCCTGCCGTACCAGCGCGACAAGGTCGCCGTGTACGGCTACCCGATCGGCGGCACGGATCTGTCGGTGACCGAGGGCATCGTCTCTCGCGTCGGGGTGACCGTGTACTCCCACTCCGCGCGCGCCCTGCTGGCCGTGCAGACCGACGCCGCGATCAACCCCGGAAACTCCGGCGGCCCCGTCTTCCAGGACGGCAAGCTCATCGGCATCGCCTTCCAGCACAGCGTCGGGGCGCAGAACATCGGCTATGTCGTGCCGATCCCCGTCATCGAACGCTTCCTCAAGGACATCAAGGACGGGCGCTACGACGGCATCCCCGAGCTCGGCATCTGGTGGCAGAGCACGGAGAACGACAGCCTGCGCAAGACTTTGGGCCTGCCCATGGACAACGCCGGCGTGCTCGTCACCAAGGTCGCTTACGGGTCCTCGGCCTGGGACGCGCTGAAGGAAGGCGACACGCTGACCCGGATCGACGGCGTCAAGATCGGCCAGGACGGGACCATCCCCTTCCGCGACGACGAGCGCATCGATTTCTCCGACCTCATCAGCCGCCGCCAAGTCGGGGAGACCCTTGACGCGACGGTCG
>JAHFCD010000017.1 GCA_023249695.1 Elusimicrobiota bacterium | reverse complement strand
AGGCGAACGCCGAGCGCAACGGCTTCAAGAATTGCGAGTTCTACTGCGCGGCCGTCGAGCTGCTCCTGCCCTCGCTTCTCGACCTGCGGCCCGAGGCCGTCGTCGTCGATCCGCCCCGCGCGGGCCTGCACGCGAAGGCCGCCGCGACCTTGCTCGAGATGGCGCCGCCGCTGATCTTCTACGTCTCCTGCAATCCCGAATCCCTGGCCCGGGACCTCAAGATCCTCGGCGCGCGCTACGCCGTCGAGCGCCTCGTCGTGGTGGACCTCTTCCCGCACACGGACCACGTGGAAACCGTCGTTCGCCTGGTCCGGCGTTGAGAGCGTGCTAGCTACCGCCCCGGCGATACGCTATAATCTTTCGTCGGGCCGTCGATTGCGCTCGTAACACAAAGGATAGTGTCCCGCCCTGCGAAGGCGGGTATCCAGGTTCGATTCCTGGCGAGCGCAATGGACGGCCCGGCTTTTTTATTAGAACGCGAGGACGGGCAGAAGGCTCGCGTGCTGATCGGTCCAGGCCTCGGCGCGCGACGGCTCCGCGCCGATGACGCGCCAGCCCTTCCTCTCGACGAGCTTCCCGATCGTCGTCGCGTCGCGCCCGACCGCGACCCACACCGAGGGCACCCGGCCTTCCTCGACGGGACCCGCGGACAGCTCGCGCTTCGCGGCGGCGGCGAGGCCGAGGTCGCGCGCGGCCGCGCCGAGCACCGGGCGCAGGTCGAGGTAGCGGTTGGACACGTGGAGCAGGATCACGCCGTCCGGCTTCAGGCGGCGCAGGTAGGACGCGAAGGCCTCCTTGGTCAGCAGGTGGATGGGAACCGCGCCGCTGTTGAACGCGTCCAGGACGAGCATGTCGTAGGACGCGGCGTCGGCGCGCTCGAGCGAGAGACGAGCGTCGCCGGTCACGACGCGGATCGTCGCGGCGCTCCGGCGCAGGTGCGTGAACCAGCGCCCGGCGACGGCGGCGACGTCGGGGTCGAGCTCGAAAAAATCCATGGCCATGCCGGGACGTCCATAGGCCGCGAGGCTCCCCGCGCCGAGCCCGACGACCCCGACCGAGCGCCAGCCGGCGCCGAGCGCGTCCCAGGCCTCGCCGAGCGGCGACGCGAAGCCGTAATAGGACAGCGGCTCGTCCTGGCGGGCGGGCTCGAGGAACTGCATGCCGTGGTCGGTGTTGCCGTGGAAGAACCAGCGCACGCCGTCGCGGTCCTGCACCGAGTAGATGCCGTAGAAGTTGCGCAGGCTGAACACGGTGCCGTCATGGCTGCCGGCTGTGGAGACCGCGGCGACGACGGCGACGGCGAGCGCGGCCAGGCCCGCCGCGGTCTTGCGGTGCCGCGAAATCTGTTCCCAATCCCGCGCGATGATCGCGGCGACGGCGACCGCGCCGACGGCGGCCCAGTCGAGGGCCACGGCGCCGATCCGGCGGCCGAAAAAAGGCACCGCGAGGCCGACGAGGACGCTGCCGAACAGCCCTCCGCCCGCGATCCAGCTGTAGTACTCAGCCATCGCCCGCTCCGACGCGGGGCGTCCCGCCGCGAGCGAGCGGTGGAAGATCATGCTCAGCGCGAACAGCGCGAAGAGCACGTACGCGAATTTTCCGAGGTCGAGCATGCGGCTCAGGATCTGCGCCGGGGTCGAGTCGTGGGAGAACCAGACGGCGAGGCCCATCGGGATCAGGCACAGCGCGACCCAGCACGCGAATACGGGGAGCATCGCCCGGTTCAAGCGCTCGGGGTACCAGGGCTCGCGCTTGAAGTTCAGCACGAAGGTGAGCAGGTAGGTCGCGAGCGGGGCCGTCCACAGCAGCGGCACCGCCGCGAAATCCATGCTCAGGAGGTTCGTCGCGGCGAGCAAGGCCGCGCAGGGCGCCGCGCTGAGCAGCAGCCACAGCGCGCGCTCGCGCGCCGACGGGGCGCGCCCGGTCGCGGCCGCCTCGGCCTGGGGCGCGAGGCCGGCGGGAGCGCAGATGACGCACAGCGCGGCGTAGGCCGCGTAGAGCCCGCGCCACAGCCAGCCCTGGGCGGCCAGCGACAGCAGCGGCTCGATGACGAACGGGTAGGCGAGCAGCCCCGCGGCGGCGCCCGCGTTCGACGCGGCGTAAAGAAAATAACCGTCCTTGCGCTCGGGCAGCGAGGACCTCATGAGCCAGCTTTGCGCGACGACGACGGTCGTCGACAGCACGAAGAACGGCGCGCCGGCCGACCGGAGCAGGGACCAGAGCAGCTCGACGAGCGGCCCGGAAGACGGGAGCGGCGGCGGCAGCGTCAGCGGAAGGAAGAAGAACGGAAGCGCCAGCAGCGCGATATGCGCGCGCGGGTAGAGCCGCGCCCGGCGGCCGTAGAGGTAGCTGACGAGAAGCAGGCCTTGGAAGAACATCATGGCGCCGGTCCACACGTAGGCGCTGCCGCCGAAGCGCGGCAGCAGCAGCTTGGCGACGGCCAGCTCCAGGCAGAAGGCGAGGAAGGAGCCGAGGAACGCGAGGGCCTGGAAGCGGAGTCTCTGGGGCAACCCTGGAAGTTTATCTAAATGCGGCGGCGCGCGACGTCTTAGGCTTTGAGGTGAGCTTCTTCAAGCGAGGAAGCCCACGCGCAGGCGAGGACCGCGGCGCCGAGGACGGTGAAGGTCCAGCCGAGGGAGGCCTTGGTGAGCAGCCCGACGATGGGGAGCACGACCGCGCCCATGAGCTGGCGGCCCATGCCCACGGTGGACAGCACCGTCGCGCGTTGGGCGCTGCCGATGTGCTTGTTCATGTAGTTCGAGATGAGCACCGCGCGCGACATGCCGAACGCGGGGATCACGACGAACAGCGCGCACGCGGCCCACGGATTCGTCGCGAAGGGCAGGGCCAGGAACGCGAGCCCGGGGATCACCGCGCTCCACGTCAGGTAGCGCAGGGTCCCGCCGCAGAGGCGCTCGAGGCGCTCCGCGTTCCGCATGACCACGATCTGCGATAAAGTCATCGCGGCCGTGACGAACCCGTAGGCGCCGAGGCCGAGTCCCAGTTCCTTCAGGCGCGTCTGGAACAGCCAGATCGTCATGAAGCACAGCATCCAGATCGTGACGGAGTCGAACGCCAGCGCGCGCAGCGGCTTGTGCGAGGCGAAGTAGCGCACGCCGCGCGTCAGCACCTCGCGGTAGCCGGGCTTCTCCGCGTCCTCTTCGCCCGTCGGGGGCTCCTTGAGGGAGAGGCAGACGATCAGCCCGAGGGTGAAGGGGACGAGCATCGCCGCGAGCGGGAAACGGACGCCCCAGCGCGCGGCCATCAGGCTGCCGATCGGCGCGGCGACGGCGATCGCGCCGATGTCGAAGGAGGAGAGGGTCGAGAGCGCGCTCTTGGAGCGCTCCTCGTCCCCCGCGGCCTTGAGACTGTCGTAGACCATGGCTTCATCCGCTCCGGAGGCGAGCGCCGCCGACGCGGCCCAGATGAACTCGGCGAAGAGGTAGCGCGGCAGGCCCTTGCCCGTCGCGTAGATCGCCGTCGCCGTCAGCAGGCAGACGTTCGCGCAGAGGATCGAGGCCTTGCGCCCATACCTGTCGGCGACGGCGCCCGTGGGCACCTCGAGCAGGAAGATCCAAAGGAAAAACCAGGCCTGAAGCAGAAACAGCTGAGGCAAGGTCAGGCCGCCCCAGTCGGTGAAGAAGGGCACCAGCACGCCCGCGAAGAAATGCATGTGCACCAGCGCCCGCCAAAGGTACATGCGCCGCACATTCCCGCGCCAAGCATCTTTTGAGATCACGCGAGCTTGACCGTTGAAGGAGTGGCCCGCCGTTCTTTTTTGTGCATGACCGTGCCCGTCAAAAGTTTGACCACGGTCGCCGTATCCTTCCGTACCGCGAAGCGGCATTCGAAGTCGTATAAAAAGAACCCCAGCTCGAGGCCGTCTTTATTCTGAGCTTTGTCTCGCGGATTCCTCAAGTCCTGGCTCATAATGTCCGTCAGAAGGTTCCCCAATCCGTTGACGTTAAGCCGTTTCTCCGCCGTTTTAATGTCGTTCACCGCCGAAGGCGAAAAGCCGACGTTTAATGAAGGAAACGGGGCGTCGTTCACCCACCCCGCCGTCGCCCCCGCCGCGATGTCCCACTCCGGTATGTACGGCTTGATGTCGAGTATCGGCGTCCCATCCACGAGATCGATCCCCGCAAGATGGATCGTCGCACCCTTGATCGCGACGAGCCGCGCCAGCGAGAGCCCGATCGGGCTCGGCCGATGGGGCGAACGCGACGCGAACAGCCCCACGCTCTCTCCCTTCAGCCTCGGCGGATGAATCTTCGGCCGCACGGTCTTGTTCGTGTTCAGATGAAAGTAGGAGATCAGCCACACGTGGCTGAACCGGTCGAGCCCGGCGAGCGAATGCTCGGGCAGGAATTCCTTGGCGATCGTCAGCGACGCGGTCGCGCCGGGCACGAGCAGCGGCTGGCGCGGCGTGCCGAACTTTTCCCGGAAGCACGAGCGCAGGGCGCCGATGACGCGCAGGGGCGAGCCGGGCAATTTACGAATCGACCTGCTCGAGGAGCTCCGCCTTGGCGTTGAAGACGAGGAAGGCGGCTTTCTCGCCGGCGGCGACGGCGCTTTCCTTGGCGGCGTACGCGGCGTCCACCGCCTCGGGCTGCTTTTCGAAATCGCCGAGCCAGCGCAGGAGGCCGCCCCGGTCGCGGCGCGCCGCGCGGAACCACTTCGGCTCGATCGGGCGCTCGGCGAACAGCGCTGCGACCTCGGGGGGCACGATGAGGGGGCTGTGCTTCTTCAGCCAGCGCACGACGAGCGAGGCGAAGAACAGGGGCATGACGATCCAGTAGATGATGGGGAAGAACATGGCGTTCGAGGTCAGCGAGAGGCGACGAGCGCGGTCGGCTCGGGAAGCCCGGCCTCTTTGGCCGCGTCCTTCGCCTTCTGCATGTACATTTTAGCCGATCCGGCCTGGTTTGCGCGCGTCGCGCGCTCGGCCATGATCAAATAGACTTCGACGCGGTGCGCGGGCCAGGCGGCGCGCGTCTTCGCGAGGAGGGCGTCGAAAACCGGCGAGGAAACGTGAACGTCCTTCACATAGACCGAGTCGAGGTCGCTCAGATAGACGTCGAGGCTGTCGGCCATGTCCACATAGACGTCCAGGTCATGCGTGAACCGGGTGAGGTCGACGGACGGGTCGGCCTTCAGGCGCTCGTGGATGTAGTAATGCTGGCGGATGTTGGACTCGTACTCGTGCTCGACCGGCATCTGAAAGTAGCCCGGGGTCCAGGGAGCGCGGCGGCCCTGCACGGCGTGGACGAGCTCGTGCAGCACGGTGGACTGCATGTCGCGAATCAGCTGGCGTTGGAGGGAGGGGTCCTTGAGGAATTGGTCCACGGTCCAGCCGCGCTCGGTGATCTGGTCGGCGGCGAGATAGACGCCGTCGAACAGGTCCTCGTGCTCGGCGTAGGAGTCAGGCTGCTTAGAGACGAAGAACATCGGCATGCGCAGGACGCCGCCGCGGTCGCGCAGATGGTTCAGGACGTCCCGGCCGACCGGATTCTGGGACAGAAGCGCGATCGTTTCCGCTTCCGCGGCGCCGCCGACGAGGCGGTGCGCCTCCGTGCGCTTGTCGGGGGCGAGGCGCGAGTCCTGCCAGGCGTGGACCTGGTCGGTCAGCGGGGCCTGGTACACGGTCGGCGCCGCGCCGATGGCGAGGCCGAGCGCCGCGCCGATGGCGAGGGCGCCGAGCTTCTTGCGCCAGGTGGGCGGCGGCTGGGCTTTGTCCTGCGAAGAGCGGTGCGCTCGGCGCCAAACGCGGACGCCGATCTCGACGGGGACGGCGATCGCCAGCATGAGGACGCTCGCCGCGATGTAGGTGAAGATGAAGTGCAGCGACGGAGCCGCGTCCCACAGGATCGGGGCCGCCGCCGCGATCGCCGTGCCGACCATGAGGCCGCGGCCGCCGATCGAGTAGAGGGGGTGAGGGTCTTTCTTCTCGGGCTTGCCCGGCTCGGGCGCGGAGGGCTTGTCGAGCGCGGGCTGCGCGGAGTCGGACCGGGCGGGAATCGGCTCGGCGTCCTCGTCCGGCTTCGAAGCCGCGCCGTCGAAATGCGAGACGGTCCGGGCCAGGGCGTCCGGCGCCGCGAGCGCGCGCAGGCTGTCCATCGGCGAAGCGGGCGGGGTCCGGGACGGCGGCAAGAGGGGCGCGACGGGAATCGCGGAGACGGGCAAGACGGTGGCGGGAATCGCCTGGAGGGGGGACGCGGCCGCGGGTTTCTGAAGGGGATCGATCCCCAGAGGCGCGAAGGCGGCCGGGGTCAGCGCGACGGTCAACGCGGGAACGGCCAAAGTCGGCGTCAGGGTCCCCAGGATCGGGGCGATGCCGCCGGGAACCGGCGTGGGCGCGGAGAGCGGGGCGGTCAGAGAAACCCGGCCGAGCGCCGTTTGAGCCTGGGCGGGAACGGCTCCCAGGCCGAGCGTCAGGGCGAGAATCGACGACAGCGTCCGCTTCATACTGGGAGGATAGCGGCTTATGGGGACCGAGGGGCGGGGCCTGGGGGGCCCTGAAGAGGCGGGAGAGGGCCTAGCGCGATTCGGGCCTTTCGGCCCTGACGAGGCGGCGGAACAGCGCCTCGTACACGTCGAGGGAAAGCTCCCAGGAGGAGTCCTTCGTCATCGCGGCGCGGCGCGCGAGCGGGAACGCCTGCGGATGGTGATAGCCGGAGATCGCGTCGGCGACGGCGCGGGACAGCGAGATCGAGGCGATCGCGCGGATGACCAGGCCGTTGCCGTGGACCGGGTCGTCGCGCAGGTCCACGACGGTGTCGGCGAGGCCGCCGGTGCTCGTCACCAGGGGCAGGGCCCCGTAGCGCTGGGCGATGAGCTGGGACAGGCCGCAGGGCTCGAAGCGCGAGGGCATGAGCAGGAAGTCGGCCGCGGCGAAGAGGAGGCGCACGGCGTTCTCGTCGAACGGGTGGGAGGCGACCTTGCCGGGGAAGGCGAGGACGAGCGCGGCGCGCAGCGCCTCGGTCTGGGCGTCGCCGGTGCCCATGATGGCCAGCTGTCCGCCCAGGCGCACGATGTCGCGCGCGGAGTCGAAGATCATGTCGATGCCCTTCTGGTGGGCGAGTCGGGAGGCGACGACGAACAGCGGCGCGCCGGGCGCGGCGTCGAGGCCGAGCTTTTCCTGGAGCACGGCCTTGTTGGCGGCCTTGCCCTCGGCGGCGTCGTCCACGCCGTAGTTGCGCGCGAGGAGGGGGTCCGTCGCGGGATCGTACAGCGCCGGGTCGATGCCGTTGAGGATGCCGTGCACCTCGCCGCGGGCGCGCAAGGTCTCCTCGAGCCCCATGCCGAACAGCGGGTTCTCGATGATCTCGCGCGCGTAGGTCGGGCTCACCGTCGTCACCGCGTCGGCGTGCGCGATGCCGGACTTGAGATAGTTGGAGCCGCCGAAGTGCGCGAGGTGCGCCTCGTCGAAGCCGAGCTTGACCGCGGTCGCCAGCGCGAACGCGCCCTGGAAGGCGATGTTGTGGATCGTCAGCGCGGTCTTCGTGTCCGCGAAGAACGGGTCGTTCTTGTAGGCGGCGGACTTGAGGAACGCGGGGATCAGGGCCGCGTGCCAATCGTGGGCATGGATGATGTCGGGCTTGATGTCGAGGACGCGCATCGCCTCGAGGGCCGCGCGCGCGTAGAAGCCGAAGCGCTCGTCGGCGTCGTCGATGCCGGCCGCGTCGTAGGCGGAAAGGCCGAGCGCGGCGTGCTTGGCGGCGTAGGGTCCGCCCGAGCGCTCGTAGAACTCGGGGTGCTCGAGGAGCACGACGCGCACGCCGTCGCGCATGCCGACGAGCAGGTTCGCCGTCTCGACGCGCCCGTCGATCGGCACGAGCACGCGGCCCGCGGGCGCGAGCTCGACGCCGGCGGTCTTGAGGTCCCGGTATTTCGGCAGGACGATGGTCACGTCGTGGCCGCGCGAGGCGAGGCCGCGCGACACGGCGTCGACGACGTCGGCCAGGCCGCCGGTCTTGATGAAGGGCACGGCCTCGGAGCCGGCGATGAGAATCTTCATCGCGCCGTCGAAGAGCGCGCTCGACTCGGCTTTTTGACTCTCGGCGGGGACCGCCGCGGCGGCCGGGGCCGCGGGCTTCTCGGGCGCGGCGGCGACGGCGGAATTGAGGGCGCCCAAGGCGGCCGGGGCGGCGGACACGGCCGGAGCGGCGGCGACGGGCGCGGCGGCGGCCCGCGGCATGACGGAAGGGGCGGGCGCGAGGGCGCCGAGGGCGGCCAGCGGCGAAGGCAGCGACGGCAGGGAAGCGTTGATGAGCGACGGCGCCGATGTCATCACCGAACCGGCGCCGAAGCCCAGGCTCGGCACGACGGCGACCGTCTTGCCCCTCATCTGGGCGTAAGACGGCATCGGGATCAGCAGAACGGCGATCAAGACACGAAGCATCCCCATCATTGTATTAGGGAGGGCGGATCGCCGTAAGAGCCCTAAGGCCCACCGCTCCGGCCGGAGGGCCTAGTTCGGGGAAAGCGTCCAGCCGGACTCCGTCAGCAGGCGGGCCAGGTTCCAGCGGCGGCGAACGACGTTGGAGTCGGCCGCGCCCTCGAAGGTGTCGACCGTGCCGTCGTCGTTGATCACGCGTCCGGTCGGGTAGACATGCCACAGATCGGGGATACCGGGGTTGGCGGTCTCGTAGGGCCGCTGCGGCTGGACCGCGTCCGCGTAGTAGGCGATCACGCGATCGAGCGCGGCGTCGCGGAGCTTGAGGGACAACGAGTAGACGCGCTTGCGCTTGCCGCCGACGTTCAAAAAACGGATCTCGTGGTCGAAGCTCAAGAATGCGGTCTGACCGTCCGCCAAGACCGTGGCGGTGTTTTTCGGCACGCTCCCCGCCCACACCCACGGGTAGCCGAAGCCCTCGGAAACGAAGAGCGAGCCGCCGCGGCGGCGCATGCGGACGGGCGGCGCGCCGGGGCCGTGGCCCTTGGCCGCGCCGTTCCAGAGGCGTTCGGCGGGATAATGCTCGGGGAGATCCGTTCCGCGCAGGGCTTCGCGCGCGGCGAGGTCCTTCATGAGCCGGCTCCAGTCGGGGCCGCGCTCGAGCTCATTCCGGGAGAGGGGAAAGCTCTGCTCGGCGTAGTCGGCCGGGGAAAAGCTCGTGGGCAGGCGCGGGTCGCTCGCCGCGTAGCGATGGCGCGAGAGCATGCGCGCGTTGCCCGCGTTGTCGGCGGCGAGGACGCCGTTCTTGGCGTCGACGACGCTGAAGGTGCCGTCGGAGTTTCGCAGCGGCTCGGGGCTCAGCGCGACGAGTCGCGGCGCGCCGGCCTCGTCCCGGGCGACGCGCGGCACGCCGCCCTGATCGACGACGATCGAAACGAAGGCGTTGACCGAGGTCTTCTCCGTCATCGCGCCATGGACGGCATGGTCGGTCACGCCGAGATAGAGCCGTTCCTCGGTCGTGAAGCGCCCGCGCTCGTCGCGCCCGCGAAGCTTCAGCCGCGAGAGCCGCGGGTCCTCCCTCAGGCGCTCGGGCGTCGACTCGAGCGCGCGCTCGATGAAGCGCGGCGCGCGCCCCGGACGAAGCTCGAAGAGCAAGGTGTCGGACAGGTAGCCGCCGGTCGCGACCTCCCCGATCGGGCCGACCGTCGTGGCGTAGCCCGCGCGCACGGCGCGCACCCAGATGAAGTCCCTGGGCCGGCCGTCTTTTCCGCGCAGGCGCACGGCCGCGGGGTTCATCAGGTCGATGTAGCGGCGTCCGCCGAAGACGTAGCCCCGCGGACGAAGGGCGCGGCCCATCAGCGGTCCGCCGTCGGGCAGCGACCACGCCTGGCTTTCCGGCCGGGCGGCCGTGGTGCCGTCGAACATCGCGCCGGCCTCTTCTTGCTGGCGTTCCACGGAGACGGCGGCCTTGTCCGGTGAGGAGGGCGCGGCGGTTGGAACGGCGGACAAAGCGGCGGACAGGGCGGCGGGAACGGCCTGAACGGCGATGGCGGGAGCGGGCTTGAGGGCGTTCGGCGCGGACAGGACGGGAAGCGGCGATATCATCGACGGCAGCGACGCCAGGCCGATCGCCGTCACCGACGCCGACGGAGTCACGGCGATGTTCCCCGGAATAATATTGGGAGAGACGGAAACGGCATTGCTCCGCACTTGGGCAAAGGAAGGAACGGCAAGGACGAGCAGGGCGGTCACGACGCGGAGCATGACCGTGATTGTAAGAGGAAGCATGAAACGGCGAAAGAGTCCTTAGGCCTATCGGTCCGGCCGGAGATGGCCTATGCGGGGGCGCTATCGCGGAGGAAGCGCGGCGAGCATGTCCGTCACGCGGGTGAACTTCTCGCGGATCTTGCCGGCCTTGGTGCCGTTGGCCTTCTCGAGGGCGTCGAGCATCTGCCAGTCGACGAAGCTCAGCGCGCGGATCTTCTTGTCGGCGAACAGGCGCAAGGTCGCCTCGAGCGACGAATCGGCGGACGCCGGCAAGGTTCCCGCCTTGAGGTCGGCGAGCAGGGAGTTGACCGTCGCGACGGAGTCCGCGCGATTGGTGCCGATCAGGCCCGAGGGTCCGCGCTTGGCCCAGCCGACGACAAATCGGCCCGGAAGCGGAGGCTGGCCCGGGGCGGAGACGACGCGGCCCGAGACGTGGGGAATATGGCCCGACTTCTCGTCGAAGGGCACGCCGGGGATCGGTATGCCGCGGTACCCGACCGAGCGCAGCACGAGGCCGATCTTGATCGTCTCGAAGACTCCGGTGCCGACGGCTTTCAGGCCGCCCTTGCCGTCGCTCTCCAGCTTGTTCTTTTCCAGGCGCATCGCGCTCACGCGGCCGTTCTCGCCGACGATCTCCGCGGGGGAGACGAGAAAGCGCAGGCGCACCTTGCGCTCACGGCTTCCCTCGCCCTTCTTCGAGTGCTCCTGGACGTACTCCGTCTTTTTCCTCGCCGCGGCGTCCAGGCTCTCGAGCGGCTGGCCGTTGAGCGCCGCCTCGGCGGGGTTGACGACGAGATCGGCCGAGGTCAGCTCGCCGATCTCCTCGATTTCTGCGGGGGAGTAAGCGGCCTCGGCGGGGCCGCGGCGCCCGAGCAGCCAGACCGTCTTGACTCCGCTCTTGCGCAGCGCGTCAAGCGCGTAGGCCGCGATGTCGGTCTGCTCCAGATCCTTCGCGTCGCGCGCGAGGATGCGCGTGACGTCTATCGCCACGTTGCCCACGCCGACGACGGCGACGGCGCCCGTGCTCAGATCGAAGGTCCGTTCGCGGTGGTCGGGGTGGCCGTTGTACCACCCGACGAACTCGGTGGCGGAGTGCGAGCCGGGGAGGTCCTCGCCGGGAATGCCCATATGCCGGTCGCTTTCGCAGCCGACGGCGTAGATCACGGCGTCGTGGCGAGCGGACAATTCCTCGATGGTGAAGTCCACGCCGAGCTTCACGCCTCCGAAGAAGCGGACCCGGGGGTCCTGGGCCGTGCGCTCGTACACCGCCGCCACGTTTTTGATCTTCTGGTGGTCGGGGGCGACGCCGCCGCGCACGAGGCCGTACGGCGTGGGCAGGCGGTCGAACAGATCCACGCGCACGGCGATGCCCGGAGCCTTGAGCAGGGCTTCGGCGGCGTAGAAGCCGGAGGGTCCGGCGCCGACGATCGCGACGGCGAGAGGGCGTTCCGGCGTGCCGAGTTCGGCCATGAGTCCTAGGCTACCAAGTTGGCGGGTCCTAAGACCAGCAGGCGGCGAACGCGGCCGCGAAGGCCGCGGCGTCTGGCG
>JAHFCD010000409.1 GCA_023249695.1 Elusimicrobiota bacterium | reverse complement strand
CAGCTGGCGCCAGACGCCGGAGTTCGCCTGGGTGCTGTCGCTCGTCATGCTGGCCGCGGGCGGGGGCTTCGTCCTGTTGATCCTCCCCGGTCTGGTCCTCGCCGCCCTGCTGTTTTTCGCGCCCTTTTATCAGCTCGACGGCGAAGCCGCCGGCCTGGACGCCGTCGAGCTTTCCTTCGCGCGCGTGCGGCCCGTTCTGGGACCGGTCGCCGGCCGGCTCCTGCTCGCCGGCCTGATCGCCTGGCTGCCGGCGCGGATCCCCTACGTCGGCTGGCTGATCGGCCCGCTGTGGGCGCCGTTCGGCCTCGTCGCCTGCGCGCTCCTCGCCGCCGATCTCAAGGCGCTGAGCCCGGCGCCCGAGCGCGCGCCGCTCGGCGCCGCCGTGGGCGCGCTGTCGGCGGTGCTCGTCGCCGCGATGCTCTCCGTCTCGTGGGCCGTGACGAGCCGCGCGGCGGCGCTGTACGACTCCTATGCGTCCGGGCAGCTGGAGTTCAAGGCTCCCGACGCGGAAACGGCCCAAGCGCTGCTCGCGACGCTGCAGGGGCACGGGACCGACGAGGACCGCCGGCGCTCGACGACGTACGTGCTCTCGCTCTCCTCCGCCTCGGCGGCGCCGTGAAGGGGGGAGGCCGCTTAGCCATCGCACTCGGGGCGGCCGTCGCGCTCGGGCTGCTCGCGTGGGTCGTCGGCTCGAATTTCGACGAAGTCCGAGCGGCGGCGGCCGGATTGTCCTGGGGCTGGGCGGGGGCCGCGCTCGTCTGCGCGCTCGCGAGCCACGCGATGGGCGGTCTGGCGCTGTCGGCGGTGCTGACCTTGCTCGGTCATCCGCTCGGCGCGCCGACGGTGCTCGGCATCTCCTTGGTCTCGACGACGGCCAACTACGTGATCTCGACGGGAGGCGTGAGCGGCTTCGCGCTGAAGGCGCACCTGCTGCACAAGAGGCTCGTCCCGATCGCGACGACGATCGTGGCCTCCGCGCTGACCTCGGTGATCCTGTACGCCGTGCTCGCCGCGATCCTGGTGCAGGGCCTGGCGACCCTCGCGTTCCGACTGCAGGGAAGCCGGGTCGGCCTCATCGAGGGCGGCGTCGGCCTCTTCGTGCTGATCCTGGCCGCCGGCGGGCTGATCGTGCTGTTCCTGAACGGAGGGCTGCGCATGAAGGCCGCGCGCCGGGTCTTCCATTGGACGAACCAGGCCGCGTTCCGCCTGTCGAGCCGGCAGATCCCGCCGGAGAGCTTCATGGCCTTCGAACGGCAGATGGCGCAGGGTCTCGCCCGCATCCGCCACGAGCACGGGCGCCTGACGCTCGCGGTGCTGTTCACCTGCCTCGACTGGGGCTTTGCGATGAGCTCGCTGTGGATGTGCTTCAAGGCGGTCGGCGATCCCCTGCCGCTCGGTCCCCTGAGCGCCGTGTTCGCCGTGGGCCAGGGCGCGACGTTGATCCCCGCGCTGCCGGGAGGTCTCGGCGCGGCCGAGGGCTCGACGGCGGCGGTACTCGTCGCGCTGGGCTACGACGGGGGGCGCGCGCTCGTCGCGGCGCTGCTGTACCGCGCGGCCTATTATCTGGTGCCGTCGCTTCTGAGCGTGCTCGTGCTGTGGGGCCTCAAGGTCTCCGAGCCGTCCGTGCTCCGCGAGGCCGCCGCGCTCGCGAAGGGACTGCCGAAAAAATAGGCCTTAAGGCCTACGCTCGGTCTGGGTCTATTGCCGGAGCCGGCCGCCCTTCGCGCCGCGCTTCCGTCCCCGAAACCCTTGCTAAGATGGGCGCATGAGAACGGCGATCCTGCTGACGGCTCTCCTCGGCGCGCGCGCGTACGCCGCTCCCGACCCCGCCGCGCTGATCCGCTCCGTGCTTCCGCCGGGTTTCGCGCCGGTCGCCTTCGGCGACCCCGTGTTCGTTCCGGTCCCGGTGCCCGTCATGCTGGGCCTCCGCCTCGACGGCGACGCGCAGACCGTGGCCTTGCCTTCCCTTCTCGACCGGCATCTGTCCACGACCGATTCCTTCACGGGAGCGGGCGGGGTGACCATGCTCGGCGGGACCTTGGACCGGAACGGTGACGGCTACCTCGCGGCGACGCCTCCGGGCGGAGCGCCGCGGTTCTTCAAGATGGAGCGGGGCATGTCCGGCGGGTTCAGCGACGGCGTTCGCAATTACCGCGTCGGCCTGTCGGTGAACATCTTCCGCCCGCGCCTCGCTAATTTCCTCCAAGTCCGAGATGCCGCGACCGGCCAGATCGTCTGGGAGAAGCGCATCAACGATCTGTTCCGTCTGGCCTACCGGGCGGGGGAGCCGGTGAACCTCGCCGGACGCCCTTACCGGCTGTTTTATTCGCAGAAGCCGACCCTCGGCCTGTGCTTCATTTACGACGACACGAGCGCCGGCGGCCACGACTTCAAGTTCTACATGGTCCCGCTGGAGCAGATACAGGGCGCGGCTCCCACCTCTTATAAGATGTATGGGGGGGACGTCGTGAAACTGCTCGTCACCCCCGACCTTTCCACCCTCCAAATCACGCGTTAAGCGATAGCGATTGGACCGCGAGGGTCAAAATCGCGTAAAATAGGCGCGCCATGATCGTTTGGGCCGCGCTGGTCGCGGGCGTCGTCGCCGTCTTCTTCGCTGGAGTGATGCTTCTGCATCGCTCTCTCTATGTGAGCGCCGTCAGCCTCCTGGTCGTCTTGCTCCAGACCGCGGTCTTGTTCCTTCTGTGCGGCTCTCCCCTGCTCGGCCTTCTGCAAGTCATGATCTACGCGGGCGCCGTGATGGTCCTGGTCGTGGTCACGATCATGGCCGCGGGCGAGGAAGGCGGCCGCTTCGCCGACTTTTCCTTTCCCCGGCCGTTAGCCTGGGCCGGCCTGATCGCCGCGGTCCTCGAAACGGCCCTCATCCTGTCGCGGGGGGCCGCTCCGGCGGCCGTCGCCGTGGACCCGGCGCTCCAGATCCAGCTCGGAGCCGTGCTCTTCAAGCCCTACGCGCTGGCCACCGAGGCCGTGACTTTGCTGATGTTCCTCGCCGCCTTGGCGATTGCTCCTGAAAAGGAGGCCGCGTGAACCTGACCGCGGT
>JAHFCD010000016.1 GCA_023249695.1 Elusimicrobiota bacterium | reverse complement strand
GATAAGAGCCCGTCAGCGCTTGCAGGGCGCTCAAACGGACGCCGGATGAGTCGGCCATGCTCAGGGCGAACGGGCTCGCCTTGGCCTGGCGCGAGAACGCCAGGGGCAAGGGCGGCGAATCCGCGAGACGGTGGGTGAAGGCCTCCGCGCCCAAAGCCAAAATCGCCTGGCGAACCTCGAACGCCGTCGAGGCCGCGGGCATCGGCTTGCCGAAGCTCACCGTGACGTGGTACGGAAAGCGCCGCGGCCATTTGAACAGTATTTTTCCTTCGGAAAAGCTGAAGATGCTGCCCCACACCTGATCCAAATGCACCGGCACGATCGGAACCTCGACGCCGTGGACCATGCTCTCGAAGCCGCGCTTGAAGCGCTGCATCTGCCCGTGGCGGCTGATTTCGCCTTCGGCGAAAATACAAACCGCCTCGCCGGACATCATATACTCGCGCGCGCGCTTGAAGCTGGCCACGAGGGCCTTCGGCCCGTCGCCGCTGGAGACGGGAATGCACCCCATCGCCTTGAAGAACCAGCCCGCGACGGGAAGGTCGTAGAACGCGCGCAGCATCAGGAAGCGCACGAGGCGCTGGTTGGCCATCGCGATGAGGATCGCGTCGATGAAGGAGACGTGGTTGGAGACGAGGAGGACCGGTCCCTCGAGCGGCACGTTCTCCTGGCCGACGCTGCGGATCGAGTACACGAGGCGCGTCAGCGGCAGGAACAGGAGCCGGAGGAAAAAATCGGGGAGGCGCCTGAGGAGCTCGTAGGCGACCACCGCCGACATCGCGGCGGTCACGAGAAAAACCTGGGCCGGGTTGAGGCGGAACTTCGAGTCGAGGGCCCATAGCGCCGCCGTCGCGATCAGGATCGCCGTGAAGCACAGGAAATTCCCCGTCGCCATGATCCGGCCGCGCTCTCCGGCGGGGCTGCGCTGCTGGATGAAGGCCTGCAGCGGCACCGCGTAGAAGCCGGCGGACAGCCCCGCCAGCAGCAGGTCGGCGATCACGCGATTGGCGGAATGAAAGGCGAAGCCCAGGTCCGCGCCGAACAGCACGAGGCCAAGCGCTCCCAACGGCACGAGGCCGAGCTCGACGCGGCCGCGCGAGAGCCGCCCGGCGATGAAGGAGCCCGCGCCGATGCCGAGCGCGAGCACGACCTGGAAGCGTCCGCACGCGGCCTCGCTGAGGCCCATCAGCCGCGTGCCGTAGATCAGCAGGTTCATCTGGAACAGCGCCCCGACGAACCAGAAGAAGCCAGCCGCGTACGTCGCCAGGTTCACGCTCGGCAAGGACGCGAGATGCTTGAGGTTCGCCGCGGTGCTCGACACCGGGTTCAGGGACAGCACCGCCCCGGGCCGCGCCGCCTTCGTCTTCGGGATCAGCAGGGACGCCAGAAAGCCCAGCGCCGCGCCGCCGGCCAGCAGGCCGGCGGCGGCCGCCGGCCGGTCCCGGAAGCGCAGAACGAGCTCGGAGGCGCACGCCGTGCCGAGGATGATCGCGCCGAAGCTCGTCATCTGGAGAAGGCCGTTGGCGTTCGAGAGCTCGCCGTCGTCGACGAGCTCGGGCAGGATCGCGAACTTCACGGGGCCGAAGAAGGCGGAGTGCGCGCCCATCAGGAACACGAGGCCGAGCAGGACCGGCGTGCGGCCCGTGGCCAGGGCGGGGACGGCCAGCAGCAGCAGCGCGACCTCGATCGCCTTGAACACGGCGACGAGCTTGGCCTTCGGCCAGCGGTCGGCGACGTCGCCGGCGAAGGTCGAGAACAACAGGAACGGGAGGATGAACGCGCCGCCGGCCTTGGCGATGAAGCCGGCCGCGCCGGCGGGATCGGCCGCGACCATCGAGAGGATGACGAATGACTTGAAGGCGTTGTCGTTGAACGCGCTGGTCGCCTGCGCGGCCAGGAAGGCGCGAAAGCCCGTCGTGGACGCGCCGCGGCTCACGGAGCCCTCCCCGCTTCGCGCTCGAGGGCCGCGCGGCGCTCCCAGGAGCCCGGGTGCGTGGCGAAATAATCGGCGAGGCCCTCGACGACGACCTCGCCCGGCCCGCGCTTGGTGTCCGTGACCGCCTTCAGCCCGAGCGCGTCGAAAACGCGCAGGCCGGCGGCCGGGTCGCGGCGCCGCGAGCGCAGCAGGCGCGCGGCGTAGGCGTCGGCCTCGAGCTCCTGGCTCGACGAGAAGTGCAGCGAGGCGAGCAGGCGCGGGAGGAAGATCGCGCCGCCGAGCAAAGCGCGCAGCGGGTCCTTCGCGCCCGCGCGCAGGCGGTACGCGTCGGCGTAATGCCCGAGCTCGACGTGGCCGATCTCGTGGCCGAGCACGAAGAGCAGGGCGTCGGGATCCTTTTGGAGCTTTTCGAGGATTCCCTCCGTCGCGTAAACGAAGCCGCCGGGGATCGCGAACGCGTTGACCCCGCCGCGCAGGGCCGTGCGGAACTCGTAGCGCCCGCGAAAGCGCGTCACGAGCGGCGAGGACGCCGCGTCGAGGCCGAGCTCGCGCCAAAGCGCCGCGCGCGACGCGGCGGCCGTGCCGGGCGCCGCGCCGGGCTCGCGGAGCTCGCGATCTATTTTTTCGCCGATCTCGCGCTCCTCGTCGGCCGAGAGCGGGAAGACGATGGCCGTTCCCCGGTCGAGGGCCTTCTCGTGCTCGGCGACGACGCGGGAAACGGGCAGGAGGCTCTCGCGGCTGCGCCCGCCGCGGCTCGAGGCGAAGGCGGCCGCGAGCGCGCCCGCGATGAGCAGGACCGGCGCGAGCTTTTTCACTCTCCCGAGCCCGCCCGGTTGTACAGCGTCGAGGCGAAGAGCAGCACGACGCCCAGCGCCACGAAGCTCGCGACGCGGTTGGGCAGCGGAAGATTGGCGGTGTCGGACAGCAGCGCCTTCGCGACGCACAGGCCGAGCAGGCCCAGGCCCGGGAGCCGGAGCTCGCGCCAGTTCAGCGCGAGGCCGCCGGCCAGGAACGCGATCCCGAGGCCGGTCCACGCCATCGTGAGCTGCACGCGGTCGAGCTCCTTGGCGAAGTAGGCCGCGCCGAGGACCAGGGCGAGCACCGCGAACATCGTCGCCGCCTGATCGTCGCGCTCCGTCCCCGCCTCGGGCGACTTCGCGACCGACAGCCCCCCGATCAGCGCGCCGACCGCCGACCAGTACAACGCCGCGCGCGGCACGGTGAGCCCGGAGAGCAGGGCGGCCGGCGCCGCCAGATACGACGTGACCGCCTCGAGCGCGGTGCCCGCCGCGAGCAGCATCGCCTGCGCGCGGAAGTCGGCGCTCTTGCGCGCCCGCCCGATCCAGAACAAGGCCAGAGACGTGAACGCCCAGATCGGGAGCCGCAGCCGGCCGTCGAATTCGCGGTACACGGCGAAGGCGGCCACCGCGAGCAGCAGCCAAGAGACCGCGCGACGCTGATCCGCGCGGGAGAACGGCTCCCAGCGCGCGGCGAGCGCCTCCTCCGTCGGATCGGCGAACAGCAGGTAGACGTACGTGCCGACGACGACCGCCGTCACGAGCAGGCGCGGCGACACGCCGATCGCCGGCGCCCCGCCGCCGTAGTCGACGAAGAAGGAGTAAAACCCGAAGCCGAGCTCGAGCGCGGCGGCCTGCACCCACAGGTGCACGCGGCCGAGGCCGACGGCCAGGTGCTCGCCGGCGATCGCGAGCGCGACGAGGCAGCACAGGAACGGCGCCGCGTCGAGCGCGCCCCACAGACCCAGCACGAGCGCGGCCGTGCCGATGTACAGCCAGTACTCCGTCACGGGCTTTTCCCACTCCTCCGGCTCCGCGAGGCACAGGCGGTGAAAGCGCGAGAAGAAGTACGACAGGCCCGAGAAGATGAACAACGCCATCGCCGCGGAACGGCGCGCGTCCTCTCCGCGGCGCGCGACCTCCGTGTAGAACATGAAGGTGAGCAGGGCCATGCACAGCCCCGACGCGCGCCAGACGGGAAGATCGAGAAACAGGCCGAGGAACACCCAGCCCGTGGAGACCCCGACCCAGGCGAACAGCTTCCACATCGGATCCGGCATCTCGAAGACCGCGGCCGCCATCAGCGCGAGCGGTATGACGCCGCCCAGGCTCACCGCCGCCGCCTTGCGCCCCAGCGCCTTCAGGTGGCCGAGCGCGGGCAGCAGGAACAGCGCGCACAGCGCGGCCGCGCGGGGCAGGCTCGAATGGCCGAAGTACACCCGTCCCATCGAGCCCGCGACCAGGGCGAACAGCGCCGCGTTCAGGCACAGCGCCCCGTCCAGCAGCCGCGTCTGCTCCTCGGTGCCGAGCCGGGCGCGCGTCCGCGGCACGAAGGGCATCAGCGCGACGAGCAGGTAGCCGACCGCGAGCCACGCGAACGGCTGGGTGAAGTTCGCCGCCGTGTGCTGGTCCGGCGGCAGGCCGATCGTGCGAAAGTACACCGGCAGGTAGTTCGCGTGGAAGCCGATCAGGGCCGGGATCAGCACGTCGGCCTCGCCGGACTCCACCGCAATGGCGGCGGAGGCCGATAACAGCAGCAGGAACAGGTCGAACGAGGCGACGTCCGCGTGGCAGAACAGCAGCAGGAAATACGTCAGGCTGAACGCGTACAGCCGGAAGGCCCGCGACCCGGTCGCCAGCGCGTGCGCGATCATGCCGCCGGCGGCCGCGAGCAGCAGAGCGAGGCCGGCCTCGGGCGCGTCCACGATCTTCACGGGCGGGAAGTGGGAGACGGCGTAGGCGGTGATATAAAGGATGGACCAGCCGCCGCCGACGAGCGCGCCGGAGAGATTCTTGTACGCGGGCCGGGAGCGGGCGAGCACGCCGAGGCCGACGAGCGCCGCGCCCGCGGCCGCGGCCATCAGCGCGCGCTCGTGGGGGCTCGTGTGCTGGGCGCGCCAGATCAGGAAGAAGATGACGCCGAGGGACAGGATCAGCGCGCCGACGTACTGCAGCATCTTCTCGCCGATGAATTTCTCGGTGAACGCGGAGGCGTAGTCGCGCGCGGGCTTGGGCGCGGGCGCGATCGAGGGCGAGGGCGCGGGACGAAGCGGCGCCTTCGCCGGCGGCTCCGGCGCTTTGGCCTTGCGGACGATGTCCTCGAAGATTTCGGCCGGCGCGGCCTTCGGCGCCGGGGCCGACGCGCCCCCCTTCAGCCGTTCGACCTCGTCGCGAAGAGCGTGAACCTCGAGGTTCAACGCGCTGAGCTGGGTCTGGATTTCCTCGTTTGTCGGCATGAACGACCAAGGATAGGGCCGCCGCGGTTTCCTGTCAAGCCTGAAACGTCTCCCTGTTCCCGGACTCCAACGTTGGAAGCCAGAGAGGGCGGACGCGCGCCCGGCTTGCGGCCGTCCGCGAGGATAGTCTAGGATGAGCCATGGCCGAAGGAAAGGAATTCAAGCCTCTCAAGGAGCTGGGCGCCGTCGCGCTCAGCGAGACCAGCGAGCTGAAATTCTACGTGGACGAGTTCAAGGGCCACCGCTACGGCTCGATCCGCACCTTTGTCCGGGGCGACGCCTACTCCGGCCCCACCAAGGCGGGCGTCACCCTCAACGCGCGGGTGCTCGAGGAGACGATCCCCATCCTCGAGAAGCTCCCGGCCGAATCCGCCGCGACCGAAGACCAGGAATTGGTCCGCATCCCGAAAAAGGCGGGCGTCGAGCTCGTCGTCCGGGTCACGCTCCACAAGGACACGGTCGGCATCGACCTGCGCGAGTGGGTCGACGAGCCGGGATTCAAGGGCTGGTCCAAGAAGGGCGTGCGTGTTCCTTATAAAGACCTGGCCGCGATGGTCGGGTACATGCGCCAGATGAAGGCGCTCGTCGCAAAACTCTGACCTTCCCCCCTGGCGCTCCCTCCGTACTCCTGTTATATTGAAGTCGTGAGACCCCTCACCGCCCGGGCCTTATTCCTATTAGCCCTGGCCGGCCCCGTTCAGGCCGGCCAGGTCGAAGCCCCCGTGTCCGGCGAATTCTCCCCCGGCTCGCGCCCCGGCGGGATCGGCTCGGTCCTCGGCACGCCCGTCCCGATCTCGATGGCCGTGCCGACGTTGACCGCCGCGGGAGCGCCGCTCGCGGCCCCGCTCCTCGCCCCTGCGCCGATCCTGGTTTCACCGGCCGCTTTGCAGGCGGCGCCGATCCAGCCGGCGGCGATCAGGCCCGCCGCCCTGCCGGCCCTGCCGGCGTCCGCCGTAACACCGGCAAAACCCAAGGCGCTGGCCGAACGGACCCTGGCCGCGCCGGACGCCTCCGTCGAGCCCGGCGTCGATCCGGGCCGGGCCCTGTTCGACCAAGGCGGGCCGGCGGCCGAAGCCGCCCCCGCCGCCGGCGGCATGTGGGGCATCGTCAAGAATCTCCTCGCGGTGGGCGAGGCCGTCCCGGCCTGGCCGGGGAAGGCCGGCGACGTCGTGCGCATCGGCAAGATCAAGACCAAGCTCGACCGGGTCGCCGGCGACGGCGGAACGTCCAAGGTGTGGCGGTCCTCCGACCGCAACTACGCGATCAAGATCCTGCATCCCGGCGCGCGGGAGGTCCCGGGCGTGCGCGAGGAAGCCGCGACCTTGCGCGCGATCGCGAAGACCGACCTGCCGGTGGCCAAGCTGCTCGCCGAAAGCCGCGACGGCCTGGTCCTCGTCAAGGAATTCATCGAAGGCGACACCGCGCACCAGCTCCTCGAGCGCGGCGCTTTCTCGCGCACCCAGGCCGAAGGCTGGCCCGAGCTCGCCGCCAGGCTCCTGAAAGCCCGCGTCACCGCCGACCTGGCCCAGGGCAACCTGGTTTGGCAGCACTGGCGCACGCGCTGGGTCGTCGTCGACGCCGGAAGCTTGACCGACGGCTCTCCCCGCGAGGTGCTCGATCAAATGCTCGACCCCGTCCTCCTGGCCCGCGCGGGCATGGACCCGGTCGCCTTCCTCTCCGGGCTGCGCGCGCGCCTCGGCCCTGATTCCGCGCTGTGGGCCCAGACGGCCGAAGGCCTGCGCGGCTCCAAGGCCGGAGCGCCCGCCCTGGCCGGCCTCGCCCGCCGCGACGAAGCGCCGGCGGGACCGGTCCTCAAGTTCGGGCCGGCGGCCAAAGGCCCGCCCAGCCTCGACGACTCCGTCGTCGCGCCGCAGGAGGTCGCCAAGCGCCTCGGGTACGACCCGCTGCTCGCGAAGACGAAGATCAAGCTTCACGGCGAAGATCCCGGCAAGCTCAACACCACGATCCTCTCCGTCGACCAGCCCGGCAAAGCCCCCGTCGTCGTCAAGCTCGCGCAGTGGTCGATCATCCGCAACGAGGTCCTGCTGCGCCGCTTGGCGCGCCGCTTCTTCGGAGCCTACTTCCGAACGCCCGCCTCCGTGGCCGTCAACCGCGGCCACGACTCCTACATGGTCATGGAAAGGGCCGAGGCCTCCGCCGCCTACTACGGCACGCCGCTCACCCTCGAGCAGCGCGTGGCCGCCGCGGTGTTCATCCACACCTTCGGCGTGTCCGACGTCAATCCCGGCAACGTCCTGACCTCCGGGAGCGGCGGCCTGCCCTGGCTCATCGACTTCGAGCAGGCCTTGGGCCGGGTCTCCCCGAACGCCGGACGCATCCCCGACGAGCGCATCGCCCTCGAGATGCCGTGGATGAGCCGGCAGACGCCCAACCGCGTCGAGGATTACCAGCCCGGCGTGCGCGCGTGGCGCGCCTTCCTCAAAAAGCCCGAGACCCGGGCCGCGATCCTGAGCGACCTCGCCGCCGCCGGCTTCGGCCCGGCGGACGCCGCCGGGCTTCTGGCCCGCTTCGATCTCAACGCCGCCGACCTGGACTGGACGCTCCAAAATGACGCAGACTTCGTGAACCAATTTGTGGATCGCAACGCCGCCCAAAGGTAAAACAACATGAACGCTCCGATTTTCCGCCGTCTTCTCGCCGTTTCCCTCGCGCTCGTCCTCGCGGTCCCCGCGTCCGCGTTCGACAAGTACGGCGGCGGCCCCATCGTCGCCGAGCTCGTCGGCCGGCTGCTCGAGCAGACCCACTACGCGCGCCGCCCGATCGACGACGCCGTGTCAAAGGAATTCCTGCGCAACTACCTCGACGCCTACGACTACAATCACATGATCTTCGAAAAGAGCGACATCGACGAGTTCGAGGTCAAGTACGCGACCACGCTCGACGACCGCATCAAGGACGGCGACGTCGAGGCCGCCTACGAGATCTACTAGCGCGTCGCCCTTCGCCTCGAGGAGCGCGTCGCCCTCGTGAAGACCCTGACCTCCTCGACCTTCACCTTCACCGCCGACGAGAAGATCGTCCTCGACCGTCACGAGCTCGCCTGGCCCGCGACCAAGGAGGAGGGCAAGGAGCTCTGGCGCCTGCGCATCAAGCACGAGTTCCTGCTCGAGCACCTCGCCAAGCTCAAGGCCGAGGAAAGCAAGGCCGCCGCCGCGAAAACGGCTCAGGAGAAGAAGGACAAAGTCGCCGCGAAAAGCGCCGAGGGCGGCAAGGCGGTCGCCGTCGCCGAGCCGCCGAAGGCCGAGGCGAAGAAGGACGAGAAGCCCGCCAAGGAGCTCTCGATCAAAGAAACGATTGACCAGCGCTACGACCGCATCCTGCGCAGCTACAAGGAATACGACGGCATCGACGTATTCTCGTTGTTCGTCTCGGCGCTGACGCGCGTCTTCGATCCGCACACCGACTACCTCGCCGCCGCCCAGAAGGAAAACTTCGACATCAGCATGAAGCTCTCCCTCGTCGGCATCGGCGCCGTGCTCCGCTCCGAGGACGGCTACGCGCGCATCGTCTCGCTCGTCGCGGGCGGTCCCGCGGACTCCGACAAACGCCTGAAGCCCAACGACAAGATCGAGGCGGTCGCGCAGGGCGACGGGCCGTTCATCGAGGCCGTCGGCATGAAGCTCGACCGCTTGGTGCAGATGATCCGCGGCGAAAAGGGCTCCACCGTGCGCATGCGCGTGATCCCCGCCGACGCGATCGATCCCGCGACGCGGGTCGTCATTACCCTCGTGCGCGACGAGATCAAGCTCACCGACCAGGAGGCCCGGGCGAAGATCTTCTCCGTGCCCTCCGCCTCCAAGGGCGGCAAGCCCTCCCGCGTCGGCGTGCTCGACCTTCCTTCGTTCTACGCCGACATGCGCGGCGGCGAGGGCGGCAAGAGCGCGACCCGCGACGTCGAGCGGCTGATCGCGGAGATGAAGCGGCGCGGCCTGGACTCGCTGATCATCGACCTGCGCCGAGACGGCGGCGGATCCTTGTCGGAGGCCGTTTCCTTGACGGGCCTGTTCATCAACACCGGGCCCGTCGTCCAGGTCAAGGACGCACGCGGGACGATCAAGCTCCTGCGCGACAACGACTCGATGACCGGCTTCGACGGGCCGATGATCGTCCTGACCTCGCGCGGCTCCGCGTCGGCGTCGGAGATTTTCGCGGCGGCCCTGCAGGACTACGGCCGCGGCGTCGTCGTCGGAGAGAAGAGCACGTTCGGCAAGGGCACGGTGCAGTCGGTGCTCGAGCTGAACCAGTACCTTCCCCCCGCCTACCGCTCTTATAAGCCGGGCGCGCTGAAGCTCACGATCCAGAAGTTCTACCGCGTCTCCGGCGGCTCGACCCAGCACCGCGGCGTCCTGCCCGACATCCACATTCCCTTCTACGGGGACATCAGCGAGTCGACCGAAAGCTCCCAGAAGAACGCCCTGCCCTACGACGAGGTCGAGCCCGCGCCGTACGACCGCAGCGCGACCTTGCAGGCGCGCCTGTCGACCTTGGCCAAAGCCTCCACGGCGCGCGTCGCCGCGTCGCGGGAGTTCTCCTGGATCAAGGAGGACATGGCCCGCTGGGAGAAGCAGAAGAAGGACAAGGCCCTGTCGCTCAACGAGAAGACCCGCCTGGCCGAGCGCAAGGTCGAGGAAGATCGCCAGGCCGCCCGCAAGAAGGAGCGCGGCGCGCGCAAGGAGAAGCCGTTCACCTCCGAGGAGATCACGCTCGCGATCCTCGACGGCAAGGCCCCCGCCGTCTCCTCGACGACCGCGGCCGCGCCGCCCGCCGCGTCCTTCGACGAGGACGAGCCCGACAACGAACGCAGCGCCGACGCCCCCGATGCGGTGCTCGACGAGACCTTGCGCATCGCGGCGGACCTGACCTCGGTCGCGCCCGCGATTCCCGTCGGCCAGGCCGAGCGCCGCTCCCGGAACTCGGTCACGCAGTAGGGCAAACGCCGGGCGCGGGGTTCGCGTCGCCGGCCGCTCGTCCGCTTGGGCGAGCGTTGATGCAGGGGGGCGGCGGGATCATGTCCGGCGGGGCATGGGGTCGCCGCGTTCGATTTGTGCCGTGGAAAGCGGTCGACCCCGAGCGAGGCTCAATGCCGAGCGGCCCCGCAGGACATGATCCCGCCGCCCCCGCCCATATCGACGTTTAGTAGAATCCCGTTCCCGTGATTTCTTTTCTGCTAGCCGTCGCCGTCGCCGCGAGCGCCGCGCCCGTGCGGCTGGCGCTGATCGAGGACACGCCGACGCGGACGACGCTCCAGCTGGCGCAGCCGCTCGAGCGCGTGCTGCGCGAGGCCGGCGGGAAGGCGGCCCTGCTCGGCGTGGAGAGCGTGCCGGTCTATTTCGGCGGGCCGGATTACCGGTTTAGGCTGCCGCCGGGGCGGGGCGCGCCCAACGGCGACGAGAGCTCGACGGCCGCGGTGCTCGAAGGGGACGCCGAAGTCGTGTTCGTTTTCCCCGCCGACGAGGACCTCGTCGAGGCCCTGCGCCAGGCCGCCGCCGACCCGAAGACCTTTCGTGTCGCCGACTCCGTACGCCTCATCGCCGGCGACGCCGAGTTCGCCTCGACGACCGGACCCGACGGCGAGACCTTGCTCGCCCTGCGCGCGCGCCTCGAGCGTCCGGCCACGGGCCGCGTGCGCTCGGGCCTCGCCGCGTACTACCGCCTGCGCTGGAAGGGGCGCGACGCCGCCGTCGCGGTCGTCGGCCGCACGTTCGGCGGCCTCGGCCGCCTGGGCGCGGCCGCGGAGGCCGAGGCGGCGAAGGCGGCGTTCACCGGCCTCTCGCGCGGCGGCACGTTCGGCACGGCCTCCTCCGACGCGCACGGACTGACCGTCCTCGAGGCGCTCGAGCGCGCGGGCCTGCGCTTTGCGTCCGTCTCCGCCTCCGAGATCGAGCATTGGCCCGAGCGCACGGCCTACGCCGCCGCGCGTCCCGGCGGCGTGCGCTGGCTCTCGGCGAACCTCGTCTACTCGTCGGAGACGACGCGGACGGTCCTGCCGCCGTACGCCGTGTTCGAGGCGTCGGGCGTGCGCGTGGCCGTCGCCGGGCTCACCCCGACGTGGACCGAGCGCCTGCTCCGGGCGCAGGACCTGGGCGGCTTCAAGATCCTCGACCCGCTCGCGGCGCTCGAACCCCTGATCCCGCGCCTGCGCGCCGAGGCCGACCTCGTCGTCGTGCTGTCCGACCTGCCGTCCGCCGACCAGGCGCGCCTGAGCACGCTCGCGCGCGGCCTCGACATGATCCTCGGCGACGACGCCACCTTTCTCAGCCACACCGCTCCGCCCGCGACGCTCGTCGAGCAGGACGACCGCCCCGTGTTCGCCAACGCGTTCCCGCCCGTGCGCGCGTACGACCCGGCGCTGAACCTCCTCGAGGTCACGCGCACGCCCGACGGCGAGCGCGTGGACTGGCGCGTCGCCCAGACCGCCGTCCTGCTCGACGACGCGATCAACCCCGCCGAGGGCTACCCCGAGGGCTCATTCGACGCCTTCGCGATCATGACCTCGACGATCCCTCCGCTCCTGCCCGACGCGCGCGCCGTGTTCCCGCCGAGCGAGCGCGCCGGCGGCTTCCCGATCTACGA